>JAEYTQ010000039.1 GCA_023433965.1 Pseudomonadota bacterium
GATCGTCAATGGCGGCACCCAGACCCGGATCGGCGGTCTCGGCATCGACCGCTTCCACCCTTCCATGCTCTAGCAACAAGAGGACCATCATGAGCATCACCCGCAGCATCCGCACGCCCATCATGCACCGCGCCGTCGAGGCGAACGGCTTCGTCTTCCTCGGCGGGACCATTGCCGACGACACCTCGGTCTCGATGGGCGAGCAGACGCGCAACATCCTCGGCAAGATCGCCGGCTATCTGAAGGAAGCGGGAACCGACACATCGCGCGTGGTCAGCGCCTCGATCTTCGTCACCGATCTCTCCAGGAAGAAGGAGATGGATGCGGCCTGGACCGAGTTCTTCGGCGACAACCTGCCGACGCGCGCGACCGTCGGCGTCGCCGATCTCGGTGCCGGTGCGCTGATCGAAGTGGTGGTGACCGCGCTCAAGGGCTGACGGCGCGAGAGACGGGCGGATTAGCCCATGGCGGCGCCAACTCGGCTGGCTGAATCGCGATCTGTGTCATAATGTGGACCCGGAAACGTATCGATCTTGCATGATTTGCATCATGTGATGGTCGCTGCAGAAGCGACGATCATCTTTGTCTATTGGCACGATCATCGATCGCGGGCTGCAAGCGGGGGGAAACATGACGACCACGACCGATTCGGACGAGCAAGGGCAGGGCTATTTCCCGCGCTGGAAGCTCAAGACCTCGGGCGTGATCATGCCGGAGGAGCGGCTGCCCTGGGGCCAGACCGTCGTCTCAGGTCTTCAGCACTGCGTCGCGATGTCGGGCTCGACGATCATCGCGCCGCTCTTGATGGGGTTCGATCCCAACGTCGCGGTCCTGTTCTCCGGCGTCGGCACGCTGATCTTCTTCGTCATCGTCGCCGGACGCGTACCGAGCTATCTCGGCTCGAGCTTCGCCTTCATCGCCGTCGTCATCGCGGCCACCGGCTACGCCGGGCAGGGGCCGAACCCGAACCTGTCGGTTGCGCTCGGCGGCATCGTCGGCGCGGGGGTGCTGTATGGCCTGATCTCACTGGTGGTGATGTGGTCCGGCGTCGGCTGGATCGAACGGCTGCTGCCGCCTGCCGTCACCGGCGCCGTGGTTGCCGCAATCGGCCTCAACCTTGCGCCCGTGGCGGTCAAGGCGGTGAGCGCCAACGCGTTCGACACCTGGATCGGGCTGGCCACCGTCCTGATCATCGGCGTGGTGGCCGTTGCCGCCCCGGGCCTGTGGCGGCGCCTGCCCATCATTGTCGGCGCAATCGGCGGGTATGCAATGTACCTGCTGTTCGCGAATGGGCTCGGCTTCGGCAAGCCGATCGATTTCACGGGGCTTGCGGCCGCGCCGTGGCTCGGCCTGCCGAACTTCACCGCTCCGACCTTCCGGGCCGATGCGATCTTCCTGATCGCACCCGTTGCGGTCATTCTCGTCGCCGAGAATCTCGGACACATCAAGGCCGTCGGCGCCATGACCGGCCGCAGCCTCGATGCCTATCTTGGCCGTGCCCTGTTCGCCGACAGCCTCGCGACGGTCGTGGCGGCCAGCGGCGGCGGCACCGGCGTGACCACCTATGCCGAGAACATCGGCGTCATGGCAGCGACGAAGGTCTACTCGACCTTGTTGTTTGCGTTCGCGGCCGTAGTGTCGATCCTGCTCGGTTTCTCGCCCAAGTTCGGCGCGCTGATCCTGTCGATCCCAGGCCCCGTCATCGGCGGACTTTCGATCGTGCTGTTCGGACTGATCGCGGCGATGGCGGGGCGCATCTGGGTCGAGAGCAAGGTCGACTTCGCAGATCCTGCAAACCTGATCACCGTGGCCGTGGCGCTGACCGCGGGCGCCGGCGATCTCACGCTCAAGTTCGGCGCCTTCACCATCGGCGGCATCGGCACCGCCACCTTCGGTGCCATCATCCTCTACCAGGTCCTCACCTCTCGGCCTGCGCAGCGAGCGGCCTAGGTTTCAGGATCTGCGAGGAATGGAACAAAACACGAGTTCCATCCATGATGATGCATCCCGGAGAGAACACATGCCGCAAACCGAACGCTCGACCTCCTTTCCTTCGCGCCTGATTGGTCAATACGCGCTGGTGACCGGTGCCTCGCAAGGCATCGGCCGTGCCGTCGCCGTCAGGTTCGCTGCGGAAGGTGCGACCGTCGCCATCAACTATTTCGAGAGCGAAGACCGCGCGGAAGAGACGCTCGCGCTCGCGCGGGCAGCGTCGAGGGATCGGGGCCACGGCGAGCCCGATCATTGCATCGTCAGGGCCAATGTCGGCGACTCGCAAGAGATCGCCGCGATGTTCGAGACGGTCCTTTCGCGCTGGAAACGCCTCGACTGTCTTGTCAACAATGCCGGCTTCCAGAAGGAATCGCCGAGCGAGGCGCTCGACGTCGAAACCTATCGCCGCATCATCGACGTCAACCTCAACGGGGCCGTGCTCTGCGCACAGAAGGCGCTCGCTCATTTCGTCGCGCGCGGCGGAGGCGGCTGCATCATCAACTGCTCCAGCGTGCACCAGATCATCCCGAAGCCCGGCTACCTCGCCTATTCGATCAGCAAGGGCGGCATGGCCAACCTGACGCGCACGCTGGCGCTGGAATTCGCCGGTCGCGGCATCCGCGTCAACGCGGTCGGCCCCGGCGCGATCGACACCCCCATCAATGCGGCCTGGACCGACGACCCGGAGAAGCGCGGCGTCGTCACCAGCCACATCCCGCTCGGCCGTGTCGGTACGCCGGAGGAGATCGCGGCTGTCTTTGCCTTCCTCGCCTCGGAGGATGCCAGCTACATCACGGGGCAGACGATCTATGCCTGTGGTGGCCTGACGTTGTTTCCGGAATTCCGGGAGAACTGGGCGAGCTGAACGTCAACGCCGGGCTCGGCGTGCGCGTAGCCCGGCATAGGCCGCGCGCCGGTTGGGGACTGCGGCGCCGTGTGCTATCGACCCCGGATGAAGCTGCTTCTACTCGCAGACGCCGACACATGACGGGCTCGTGACCACATCCATCAACATCAATGCTTACAGCGACGCGCTGGTGGTTCTCGGGACCGCCGGTGTCGTGGTGCCAATGGTCCGTCATTGGGGCATCAATCCGGTGCTGGGCTATCTCGGTGCCGGCGCCATTCTCGGTCCGCTCGGGCTCGGATCGCTGATTCGAGACGTCCCGTTCCTGTACTGGTTCACCGTCACGGACGCGCAGAACGTCGAGGGCATCGCCAACCTCGGCATCGTGTTCCTGCTGTTCCTGATCGGCCTCGAGCTGTCGTTGCGCCGGCTCGTCACGATGCGACGCCTGGTGTTCGGGCTCGGCGGCCTGCAGGTCCTCGTGACCTCGGCCATGATCTTCGCCGCGGCGCTGTTCTTCGGACAAGGCTCCGACACGGCGGTGATCCTCGGCGCGAGCCTTGCGCTGTCCTCGACCGCGATCGTGCTCGAGCTTCTGTCCGCCGAGCGGCGGCTTGCGACCACGGCCGGGCGCGCCAGTTTCTCGGTGCTGCTGGCCCAGGACCTTGCCGTGGTCCCGATTCTCGTCTTCGTGGCGGTGCTCGGCGCGGGGAGCGGCGGCTCGGTCGTGGCGCACATCTCCACTGCGATCCTGAAGGCGGCGTTGGCGGTCGTCTTCCTGATCCTGATCGGGCGACTGTTGATGCGCCCGCTCTTCCAGATGGTCGCGGGCACCCATTCGACGGAGTTGTTCGTCGCAGCGACCCTGTTCGTCATCGTCGGTGCAGGGCTCGCCGCGCACCAGGCGGGGCTGTCGATGGCGCTCGGCGCATTCGTTGCGGGGCTGATGCTGGCGGAAACCGAATATGGCAAGGCCATCGAGGCCACGGTCGAGCCGTTCAAGGGCCTGCTGCTGGGCATCTTCTTCTTCACGGTCGGGATGGCCATCGACTTTCGCGTGTTCCTGCGCGAGCCCGGCTGGCTGCTGGCCGCCGTCGTCGGCATTCTCGTCGGCAAGGCGGTCGTGCTCATCGTCCTCGCCCGCCTCTTCAGGCTGTCATGGCCTGCCGCGATCGAGATCGGCTTCCTGCTGGGCCCCGTCGGTTAATTCGCCTTCGTCAGCATCGGAATGGCCGCGGCCGGAGGCTTGATTGAGCCGCGCGTGTCGAGCTTTGCGGTGGCTGTCACCGCCGTGACGATGGCGTTGACACCGCTTCTCGGCGTGCTCGGACGAGGATTGGCCGCGAAGCTGAGCAGCGAACGTGCGCCGGATCCCGAACTTGCGGTTCGGCCGCCCGGCGACCGCGCGCAAGCCATCGTGATCGGCTATGGCCGTGTTGGAAAGGTCGTCTGTTCCCTGCTGACCAGCCATGGCCTGAACTACATCGCGGTCGATCACGCCCCCATCGACGTGGCGCGCGACCGCCGCGAGGGTCACAAGGTCTATTTTGGCGATGCGACGGAGCCGGGCTTCCTCGAAGCATGCGGCCTGATGCAGACGA
>JAEYTQ010000069.1 GCA_023433965.1 Pseudomonadota bacterium
ATCCTGCGCAGTCTTGATCGGTGAATTCGCGGGAACCACGATCACCTGGATTTCCTCGGTGAGGCGCGCGATCGGCGTCACCTGCTCCAAGGTCACCGGCGACTTGTTCATGGCGAGCGCCCCCACCATGACGAAGCCGTTGACCATCATCTGGTTGCCGTCGCCCTTGGCGCCGTTGACGAACTGGGCGATGCCGACGCTGCCGCCGGCACCGGGAACGTTGGTGACCTGCACGCTGCGCGCGACACCGGAGGCGACCAGCGCCTGCTGCATCGAGCGCGCGGTCTGATCCCAACCGCCACCGGGGGCAGCCGGTGCCATCAGCTTGAGCTCGAGCTGCTGGGCAAGTGCCGGATTGGCTGCCGCGAGGGTCAGCGCGACGGCCGCGCCGATCAGGCGCGTGGGAAACTGAAACATGAGGACGCTCTCCGGGGCTCATGCGGGCGTTTGCCGCATTGTGTCGTTTGGTCGCATATCAGCCAAAACGACCGATGCTGTCCAGAGACATCCCGCACGGCTTGGGTCAGCGGAGCGCCGGGATCGTTCCGCGGAGCGCTGCCGTTCGAGGCTTAGGGCCGCGCTTGCGCGGCCCCGTCGCGTCGTCCCCAGCTGTGACAGAGGGTACGCTCAGAGCAGCCCTGCCCCGCGTGCCCATTTGTACTTGGCACCGAGCACCTCGACCGGCAGCTCGGTCGAATAGGCATAGGCCGGGATGCCGTTCTGATAGAGATATTCGGCGGCCTCCTCGACCTCGACGTCGCCGGCGAGCGAGGCGACCATCGGCTTCACAAAACCCTTGGCCTCCATCTCCTTCTTCACCTCGACCATGTTGCGGGCGAACACCATCGGCGGGGTGACGATGGTGTGCCAATAGCCGAGGATCAGCGCATGGATGCGCTCATCCGAGAGGCCGAGCTTCACCGTGTTGACATAGGTGATCGGTGGCTCGCCGCCGGTGATATCCACGGGATTTCCGGCCGCACCGAACGGCGGGATGAACTTGCGGAACGCCGCATCCAGATCCGGCGGCATCGACATCAGCGACAGGCCGTTGTCGACGCAAGAGTCCGACAGCAGCACGCCCGAGCCGCCGGCGCCGGTGATGATCAGCACGTTCTCACCCTTCGGCGTCGGGAGCACCGGCACGCCGCGGGCGAATTCGAGCAACTGACGAAGTGAGCGGGCCCGGATCACGCCCGACTGCGCCAGCACGTCCTCGTAGATCTTGTCGTTGCCGGCGAGCGCGCCGGTGTGCGAGGACGCCGCTTTCGCACCGGCCGAAGTGCGGCCGGCCTTGAGCACGACAACCGGCTTCTTCTTGGAGACGCGCTTGGCGGCTTCCGCGAAGGCGCGGCCGTCCTTGAGGTCTTCGCAATGCTGCGCGATCAAATTGGTGTTCGGGTCCTGCTCGAAGAACGCCAGCAGATCGTCCTCGTCGATGTCGGACTTGTTACCAAGGCCGACGATCGCGGACACGCCCATCTTCGCCGAGCGCGAGAAGCCGATGATGGCCATGCCGATGCCGCCCGACTGCGACGACAGCGCCGCGTGGCCCTTGACGTCGTAGGCGGTGCAGAAGGTCGCGCAGAGATTTGCGGGCGTATAGTAGAAGCCGTAGATGTTCGGCCCCATCAGGCGGATGTCGTATTTCTTGCCGACCTCCACGATCTCGGCCTGCAGTTCCGGCGCGCCGGCTTCGGCGAAGCCCGACGGGATCAGCACAGCACCCGGAATCTTCTTCTCACCGCATTCGGTGAGCGCCGCAGCCACGAATTTGGCGGGGATTGCGAACACCGCGACGTCGATCACGCCGGGCACATCCTTGACGCTCTTGTAGGCCTTGTAGCCGAGAATCTCGGCGGCCTTGGGATGGATCGGATAGATCTCGCCCTTGTAGCCGCCGTTGATGAGGTTCTTCATCACGGAATTGCCGATCTTGCCGTCCTCCGCGGAGGCGCCGACCACCGCCACCGCCTTCGGCTGCATGATGCGGTTCATCGCCGCGACGATCTCTTCGGTCGGGCGCGGCTTCGGCTTCGGCTTGAACGCGAAGTCGACAACGATGCGGACGTCTGCGGCCGTGGCATCCCTTGGCGTTGCGAACACCGGGTTGAGGTCAAGCTCGACGATCTCAGGGAAATCGGTGACGAGCTGCGACACCTTGACGATGACGTCAGCGAGCGCGTTGCGATTCACCGGCTCGCCACCGCGCACACCCTTGAGGATCTCATGCGCCTGGATGCCGTCGAGCATCGAGAGCGCGTCCTCCTTGGTCGCGGGTGCAAGGCGGAAGGTGATGTCCTTGAGCACCTCGACCAGCACGCCGCCGAGGCCGAAGGCGACCAGCTTGCCGAACGAGCCGTCGGTGATCGAGCCGACGATCACCTCGGTGCCCCCGGCCAGCATCTGCTGCACCTGTACGCCTTCGATCTTGGCGTCGGCCTTGTACTTCTTGGCGTTGGCCAGAATGGTATCGAAAGCCGCCTTCGCCGCCGCGTCATCCTTGACGCCGACGATCACGCCGCCGGCTTCGGTCTTGTGGAGAATGTCGGGCGAGACGATCTTCATCACGACCGGAAAGCCCATCGAGGCGGCCATCTTGCCGGCCTCGCCCGCCGACTTGGCCACGCCCTCCTTCGGCACCGGAATGCCGTAGGCGTCGCAGACCAGCTTGCCTTCCGGGGCCGTCAGGCTGCTGCGGTTGTCCGCCTTGACCTGGTCAAGCACCTTGCGGACGGCATCTTTGGAATTGGACATTTGGCTTCTCCCTTGACCTCAGTCGTTCTTTTCAGAGCGCGCGCGTGGTCGCGGCTGCCCGTGATGCTTGCCATCCGCCGCGCTCTGTTCCATGTCGCGGACCGGAGCGGCATAAGGCGCCAGACTACTCCGCCGCCTCGGATCAAAAATGGCCGGCGATGGCATTTGGTATGCCAGAAGCCAACTTGTCAAGCTGATGCACGCTTTAGAACCCCCCAAAAAATGGGCAGCTTGACATTCTGGCATGTGGTATGCCAAAAACTTTCTCGTTAATATTCCTGTAAAAGACGACTCCCACTGGAGGAGATTCGTCGTGTCACTACGAAAACCGACAAAGGCGTTGCCGAACATGGCCGAGGCAGACATCGCAATCGTTCGCATTGCCCCGGAGAGCAGCTTCAAGAACAAGGCGTATGACGCCTTGAAGGAAGCCATCCTCAAGATGGACATCTATTCGACGCCCGAGCCGGTGATGCTCGACGAGCGCGCGCTGTCCGAACGCCTGGGCGTCAGCCGCACGCCGATCCGCGAAGCCATCGCGATGCTCGAGCAGGACGGTTTCGTGAAGACGGTTCCGCGCCGCGGCATCATGGTGGTGCGCAGGACCAAGAGCGAGATCGTCGACATGATCCGCGCCTGGGCGGCGCTGGAGAGCATGGCCGCCCGCCTCATCACAACGACCGCGCGCAAGAAGGACATCACGGCGCTGCGCGACTACTTCAAGGATTTCGGCAAGGACCGCCTGCCCGAGGATCACGTCGAGGAATACTCCCGGGCCAACATCGCCTTCCATCAGGCGCTGATCTCGCTGTCGGAATCCCCCGTGCTGGTCGACCTCACCAACGATCTCTTGCTGCACGTGCGCGGCTATCGTCAGCTGACCATCGGACGCAAGGATCGGACTGCAACCTCGCTGCCCGAGCACCTCGGCATCATCGAAGCGCTGGAAGCGCGCGACACCGAGCTCGCCGAGAAGCGCGCCCGCGATCACACCCTCGGCCTTGCCGCTTACGTCGAAGCGCATGGCCAGGAATTGTTCACTTAGACCATTCACCAGAAGGGCGGACAACTCGCCCCGCGATCTTGAGACCAGGGAGACAAGGCCCATGCTGAATACCGCGACCAAGTCCGAAGCACCGGGCACCGAGCAGGAGCTGACGGACGGCTTCCATCTGGTCATCGATGCACTCAAGCTGAACGGCATCAACACCATCTATAATGTGCCGGGCATCCCGATCACGGATTTGGGCCGCATGGCGCAGGCTGCCGGTATTCGCGTGATCTCCTTCCGTCACGAGCAGAACGCCGGCTACGCCGCAGGGATCGCCGGCTATATCAGCAAGAAACCCGGCGTCTGCCTCACCGTCTCCGCGCCGGGCTTCCTCAACGGTCTCACCGCGCTCGCGCACGCCACCACCAATTGCTACCCGATGATCCTGGTCTCGGGCTCTTCCGAGCGCGAGATCGTCGACCTCCAGCAGGGCGACTATGAAGAGATGGATCAGCTCGCGATCGCCAAGCCGCTGTGCAAGGCGGCCTA
>JAEYTQ010000157.1 GCA_023433965.1 Pseudomonadota bacterium
TGACGCAAATCGGGGCAATAAGCCCTGTGAACGCGAGGGAGGGTCTCATGGAGAACGTACGTCGCTACCGGGCGCTGGCGTCCCTCTGCCGTCAGCAGGCGGCCTATCGGCCGCTCCAGAACTGGGAGCTCCTCGGCCAAGCCGAACATTTCGAACATCTCGCCGAAATCGAACTCAAGGCGCATTTCGACGCATGCAACGTGCATCGCGACGAGGACGCCGCTGCGCCCGCCAGCTGGGAAGCTCCCGCCGCGGCGTGATGCCACCCGAGCCGGTGGCTCAGTGCGACATCAGCGCGGGGACGGTCATGGCTTCCAGCATGGCGCGGGTGACACCCCCGAGGAGGCGCTCCTGCAGGCGCGAATGGCCATAGCCGCCCATCACCAGGAGATCGAGGCTCTCGTCGGCTGCCAGCGACAGGATAGTCGGCTGGATGTCGGCGCGCGCTGCCGACAGGCCGACGGTGCGGATCGACAGTCCGCGCCGGCCGAGATGTCTTGCCAGACCGGCCGCTGAGGCTTCGCCGGAAACTGCATCGGTCTCGTTCACCGTGATGATCACGATCTCGGCGGCGCGGGCGAGGAACGGTGCTGCGTCGCGCACCGCGCGGGCGGCGAGTCGGCTGCCGTCCCAGCAGATGCCGATCCGGTTCGCCTTGAAGGCTCCGCGGAAGGTGTAGGGCAGGAACAGCACCGGGCCGCCCGCCTGGAACAGGATCTCGCGTGGCACGTCGTTGTCGAAGGAGCCTTGCGCGGCATCAGGCTGGAGCACGACGCTGAGGTCGTGCAGCCGCGCCATCTCGCCGAGCGAGCCGGCTGCATCCGCCGGGATCGCGCCGAGGGCGTGGCAGGTGTGGGAGATACCGGCATTCGTCGCTTCGCTCTTGAACACCGCGAGCGCAGCCTCGGCTCGCTCCACGGCGCGCTCGCGCTCCAGCTCGAACACGGCTGCCACGGCGGCGCCGCCCTCCATCACGTAAGCTGTACTGGTTGTGACATAGCCGACCGCGACCGCGTCCAGATGAGCGTTGAGGTGCGCCGCGAGCGAGATCGAGCCCTCGATGACGGGACGCATGGGACGCTCGGTGGGAATGTGGACGAGAATGTCTTTGTACATGGCGCGCCTCCGGTGATCGATCATCCGACCATCGCAGTTTTTCACGGCGCGAAGGCCCCGCGTTGAGCTGCATCAAAGCGGCGGCGATTTGCCTTGTGTGCCCGCTGTCCCATTGTTTGCCGAGATTTAATCGGACGGACGGGACGCCGTAAGGTTGCCTCGACCATGTTGAGGGTAAGGCGACACCCAGCTCAACATGGACATTTCGACATGAACGATCGCGTCAATTCCGACACCAGCACGTCTCGCAAGATACTCAGGCCGCGCCGGCTGGCCCTGCTCGGCACCGTGGCCGCGCTCGGCGTGGCCGTGCTGGCGGCTTCACCCGGCTCATCGCCGTTGAGCATGAATTCCTTCATCGCGCCGGCCCAGGCCGCGGAAACCGCCGCGACGCCGCCCGGCTTCGGCGATCTCGTCAGCAAGGTCAAACCGGCGGTGATCTCGGTGCGCGTGAAAATCGACCGGGATAGCGACAAGAGCGCGATGCTGCAGCAGAATCGCATGGATTCCGACGAAGATTCCCCGCTCGACCAGTTCTCACGACAGTTCGGCTTCCGATTTCCGGGCGGACCGAACGCTATGCCGCGCCAGCGCCACCAGATGATCACGGGCGAGGGCTCCGGCTTCTTCATTTCCGCCGACGGCTATGCCGTGACCAACAACCACGTCGTCGACCACGCCGAGTCGGTCCAGGTGACCATGGACGACGGCACGAGCTACACCGCGAAGGTCGTCGGCACCGATCCGAAGACCGATCTGGCGCTGATCAAGGTCGACGGCAAGAAGGACTTTCCCTTCGTCAAATTCTCCGACCAGAAGCCACGCATCGGCGACTGGGTGATCGCGGTCGGCAATCCCTTCGGGCTCGGCGGCACAGTGACCGCCGGCATCGTCTCGGCCAGCGGCCGCGATATCGGCAATGGTCCCTATGACGACTACATCCAGATCGATGCGCCGATCAACAAGGGCAATTCCGGCGGCCCGGCCTTCGACATGAACGGCAATGTGATCGGCGTGAACACCGCGATCTTCTCGCCCTCGGGCGGCTCGGTCGGCATCGGCTTCGATATCCCGGCCTCGACGGCCAAGCTCGTCATCGCGCAATTGAAGGACAAGGGCGCGGTCACGAGGGGTTGGCTCGGCGTGCAGGTGCAGCCCGTGACGTCGGATATCGCCGACAGCCTCGGCCTCAAGGACGCGCGCGGCGCCATCGTCGACAGCCCGCAGGATGGCAGCCCGGCGGCGAAGGCCGGCATCGAGGCAGGCGACGTCATCACCGCCGTCAACGGCACCGCGATCAAGGATTCCCGCGATCTCGCCCGCACGATCGCCACCCTGGCGCCTGGCACCTCGGTGAAGCTCGACGTCTTCCGCAAGGGCGACAGCAAGACGGTAACCGTGGCGTTGGGCGAGCTCCCCAACGAACGGCAGGCCAAGGGAAATGGCAAGGCGGACGAGGGCAGCGGGCAGCCCAATGCCGGCACGCCGCGCCTGGGCCTCAGCCTTGCGCCGGCCGGTGACGTCCAGGGCGCGGGCCAGAAGGGTGTCGTCGTCACGGAGGTCGATCCGCAAGGGCCCGCCGCGCAACGCGGCATCCAGACCGGCGACGTCATCCTGAATGTCGGCGGCAAGACGGTCAGCAATGTCGGCGAGGTGCGCTCGGAACTGGTGCAGGCCAAATCGTCCGGCAAGCGGAGCGTGCTGTTGCAGGTCAAGAGCGCGGACGCCACCCGGTTTGTCGCGGTGCCACTCGCGTAACGCGAACCACGGCTAACTCCAATCTGAAAAGGCGGCTCTCCGGGCCGCCTTTTCTCGTGCTGCCGAGATTCCAACAGGCCGCGATAACATTCTCGTTAACGTCAGGGTTGATGCCTCCGAAAAAGCCGTGTTCGCAGATCACACTTGCAAGGTGACACGCCCCTTGCTGCAACTTGAATACGCCCTCAGGTTGCGCGCCTGGAACTTCGACCGCCCCGGTGCTTTGTGGAACTGTCCGGTGGCTCACATCTGATCGGTGCCGACATGGATGGATTGAAGCTGTCGCTGAGAAGTGCGCTGCTCGTGGCGCCATTGCTGTTTTCGGGCGGAAGCGTGCTGGCGCGTGACGACGGCCGCTACGCCAATTCCCCCCTGAAGCCGTGGTTCGACAGCCTCCGCAGTCATCTCGGTCCGTGCTGCTCGGACGCTGACGGTTTCGCCGTTGCCGATCCGGACTGGGAGTCGCACAATGGTCATTACCGCGTGCGCCTCGACGGCCAGTGGATCGAGGTGCCGGACGAAGCCGTCATTACCGAGCCAAACCGGGCCGGCCGCACCATGGTTTGGCCGGTGAAGACTGCGTTCGGGATTTCGATCCGCTGCTTCATGCCGGGCAGCATGATCTGAGACGGGTCAGCGCGACCGCTTGGCGGATTTCCGCTTCGAGGATTTCTTCGCGGTCTTCGTCTTCGAAGTCTTCTTCGATGTCTTCTTGGACGTTTTCTTCGACGTCTTCTTGGACGCCTTTTTGGGGACCTTCTTGCCCTTCTTGCGCGCCTTCGAGAGCCCGATCGCGATCGCTTGCTTGCGGCTCTTCACGCGGCCGCCGCGCCCACCCCGGCCGCTCTTCGCGGTGCCCTTCTTGTAGCGCCGCATCTCGCTCGCAACCTCGTCGCCCGAGCTGCGTGAGTAGCGGCGCTTCTTTGCCTTGCGTGCCATGCATGTTCTCCCTGGCGAGGAGAACCATTCGGCACAACCATAGTTCCGGGAGAGCCTGTCCAACGTTACGGAAGTGGCGCAGGCTAATACGAATTCGCCAATTCGATCTCCGCTTCGAGCGCGTGGATGCGCCGTGCGGCCTCGCTGAAGGAGAGATCCCGAGCATATTGGGCGGGCTGATAGGCCTCCTCGCTCAGCCGCTTCAGCTTGAGGCCCTGCGCCCGCGTCATCTGCTGGCTCAGAAACACCCTGGCATCGTATTTCGCTTGAATCTGCTTGCCTTGAACCTGCATGTCTCGCCTCCGACTTCGGATCGTGACTTAAACTATATGTTCTTATTTTGTTCTAGCAAGCCATGACAATAGAATTAATGAAATTCGGCGTAACATCAGAGGTTTGAGGCTCGAGATGGCCGACGCTGAGGCGTCGGTGCGCGAGCTCGTCGCGCGCGACCACGACTGCACGGAAAGAGCGCTGACGCAGATGGATCTGCGCCGGAAGCTCAAGCTCCTGATCGAGGAATGGAAAGCAGCCGGCGGCAGCCACGTTCTGGCGGACATCCCCGACTGCGTGCGCCCTCGTCCCGCAAATGGAAGCGGCCGCTGACGGCCGGGAGCGAGCCCAAGGCAAAAGGGCTCCGCATGGCGGAGCCCTCCGGGGAGCAACCTATTTGGTCTTGGTCATGCCGCCCTTGTTGGTCATGGTGCCGCCCTGATCGGAGCCAGGGCCGGAGCCACCTTGGCCGGACGGATCGGCACCCTTCGAAGACTTGGTGTTGGCGCCGGTGGTCTGCGACGACGACGTCGAGGACCCATGCTTGGCCTTATGCGACTTGGCCTGGGCGGCCAACGGTGCGACGGCGACGGCAGCTGCGAACATTGCGGCGAGCGCGAGCTTGGTGGTCTTCATACAGGAACTCCCTGAGTTAAATTGACGCAGGCAGCCAACAGCTGCTTGCCGCAGGAGTTCCCGCGCAAGCGGGTCACGCATGCTTCAAGATTGCTTGTCCTCTGTCAGGATGAACACGACGCCGGTGAGTGTCGCTCCGATCGCGAACGTCGTCACCACGGTGAGGGTGACGACGATAGCGGCTTGGCTTCCGCCGTTAGTCAGCAAGTTGGCTACGGCTGGATTGGACAGGACGAGCGTGAGGCTGAAAGTGAGGCCGAGGGCTGCGCCCATCATTGCATGCGTCATCAGCTTGAGGAGCCCGCTGGCAGAGATCAGCTCAGACGACTTCTTGGTGCGCATGGTTCGACACCCCGAACTGGCAGGCAAACGCGCCGGTGATTCGCCGGTTCCTGTCAGTTGAACGATTTGTCATCGACCGCTTCATCCGGCGTTCATGCCGGCCTTGCCAAGATGAGCCCGATCGAACTGGGAACATCGAAATGGGTAAGGTCGTCTTTCTTTACCGCTCGCTGGCCTATCGCAATGCGGCCGCCGACATATTGCGCAAGGCGCGCAAGCTCCCACGCGGCGCGGAGCGAAGCGCAGCTCGCCGATACGCCAGGGCGTT
Organism: Pseudomonadota bacterium; assembly: GCA_023433965.1. Taxonomy (GTDB): domain Bacteria; phylum Pseudomonadota; class Alphaproteobacteria; order Rhizobiales; family Xanthobacteraceae; genus Bradyrhizobium. The sequence continues at coordinate 5,333 of JAEYTQ010000157.1, forward strand.
GCGCGACCTCGCCCGAACGGAAGCTTGGCTCGAAGGGCGCGTCGCGCGCGAACCGCAAACGCTCCGGCGCATCACGAGCGCAGCGTCCGGTTAGCCGGATGCCCGCTGCAGTTCGGCTGGGCCGCCAGCGTCGAACTTGCCGAGCGGGGTCGTTGCCGTCTTGCGCGTCAACGGTACCTCTAGTCGGCAAAACAGGCCCTCGGCGCGCCAATCGAACTGCGCCTGTCCGCCGAGCTGGGACTCGACGCTCGCAAGCAGGCTTCGCGTGCCGAAGCCGCGGGATGTGGGCGCCTTGACCAGTGGGCCGCCGGATTCCTCCCAACTCAGCGTGAGCAGCTCGTTCTCGACGCGCCAATCGATCGCGAGTCGCCCTGATCGAGTCGAGAGCGCGCCATACTTGGCCGAGTTTGTGAAGAGCTCGTGCAGCGCGAGCGCGAGCGTCTGGGCCGTCGTCGGCAGCAATTGAACTTTCGGACCTGCCAACCTGATCTGATCCCCGAGCGAATAGGGTGCAAGCTCCTCGTCGATCAGCCTGGAGAGCTCGGCGCCCTGCCAGCTCGACAGCGACAGGATGGTGTGCACGCGTGCGAGGGCATTGATGCGTCCCTCGACGGCGTTGACATAGGCCTTGACCTCGTCGGCGCGGGTGAGCCGCACGATCGACTGCGCCAACGCCAGCGCGTTCTTGGCGCGATGATCGACTTCCCGCGCCAGCAGATTCTGCCGTTCCTCGGCGCGCTTGCGCTCGGTGATGTCGACGGTGACGCCGCTGACGCGCACCACGCGCCCGCTCTCGTCCGTCGTCGCCGCCGCCGTGCCGACGCACCAGCGCACCTCCCCGTCGGGCCGCACGATGCGGAACTCGGTCTCATAGGCGCGCACGCCCTTGTTGAACTCGGCGATCGCCTTGCGCAATTGATCGACGTCGTCTGGATGCAACAGGGCCTGAACGTTGGCCGGATTGACCTCGAAACTTTCGGGGGCGACGCCAAAGATGCGGTACTGTCCCTCGTCCCACATCCAGTCGCCGCTGATCCAGTCCCAGTCCCAGGACCCCATCTTGCCGGCGGCGATTGCCATGCTGCGCCGCTGCTCGCTCTCGCGCAGCATCGCGGTCGAGCGCTCCAGTTCCGCCGTGCGAGCGCGGACGCGGTCCTCGAGCTCGTGGTTCAGGCGCTCGAGCTCGCGGGTCTTGCGGTAGAGTTCCGCGAACACTCTAATCTTGGCGCGCAGCACCTCCGGCACGACCGGCACCGGCACGTAGTCGACCGCGCCCATCTCGTAGCCGCGCAGCCGGTCGATGTCGCTGACCTGGATCGCCGAGATGAAAATCATCGCGGTCTTCTGGAACCGCGGGTGCTCCCGGATCATCGCGGCGAGCTCGAAGCCGTCGAGCTCGGGCATGCAGACGTCGACCAGGATCACCGCGATCTCGGTCTTGAGCAGCACCTCCAGCGCCTCGCGGCCCGAGGAGGCGATCACGAGGTTCTCGCCGAGATCCTTCAGGATCACCTCATAGGCGAGCAGCTTGGCCGGCTGATCGTCGACGAGGAGGATGTTGACCTTTTCGTGGTCCATTCTCGGATCCAACTCAGCGGTGCAGCCACATGCGGATCGCAAGCAGCAATTGATCGGTGTTGACGGGTTTGGCGAGGTAATCGGACGCGCCGGCTTCGAGGCATTTCTCCCGGTCGCCCTTCATCGCCTTTGCGGTCAACGCGATGATCGGAAGACGGGCGAAGGCCGGGTTCTCGCGGATCACACCGATGGTCTGATAGCCATCCATCTGCGGCATCATGATGTCCATCAGCACGATCGCGATTTCCGGATTGGATTCGACCAAGGTCACCGCCTCGCTGCCGGTCGTGGCCGTCAGCACTTTCATGCCCCGTCGCTCCAGCACGCTCGACAGGGCGAAGATGTTACGGGCGTCGTCGTCGACGAGCAGGGCGGTCTTGCCGATCAGATCCTCGTCGGAACTGTTCAGCTTCTCCAGCATGCGCTGCTTCTCGATCGGCAGCTCGGTGATCACGCGGTGCAGGAACAACGCGGTCTCGTCGAGCAGGCGCTCGGGCGATTCCACGCCCTTGACCACGATGCTGCGCGCCATGGTATGGAGCTCCGCGTCCTCCTCCGCCGAGAGCTCGCGGCCCGTGAACACCACGACCGGGATGTTCGACAGCGCCTCGTCGTTGCGGATCTGGTCGAGCACCTCGAAGCCGCTCATGTCTGGCAGCCGCAGGTCCAGCACCACGCAATCGCAGGGCTGCTCGCGCAGCGTCGAGAGCGCGCCGGCCCCGCTATCCGTAGCGAGGATCTCGATGTCGTCATGGTGCAGTAGCTCGCGGATCGAGAGCCGCTCGGCCTCGTTGTCCTCGACGATCAAGAGCCGCTTGCGCCGCGGCCGCGCATATTCCTTGATCTGCGTCAGCGCGGCCGAGACGCCTTCGGTCGTGGTCGGCTTGTTGACGAAGGAGAACGCGCCGCGCGCCAGCGCGTGCTGGCGATCCTCGTCGAGCGTGATGATCTGCACGGGGATGTGGCGGGTGAGCGGATTGTGCTTGAGCTGGCTCAGCACGGTCCAGCCGAGCATGTCGGGCAGGAACACGTCGAGCGAAACCGCGGTCGGCTGGTATTGCTTGGCGAGCTCGAGGGCCTCGGCGCCGCGCGCAGCGACCAGAACCTTGAATCCCTTGTCGCGCGCGAGGTCGACGAGGATTCGCGCATAATGTGGGTCGTCCTCGACGATCAGGAGGATGCTGTCGCCCGGCTCGAGGTTGAGCCGGTCGTCGGGAAGCTGCTCGATGACACGCTGCTGGTCGGGCGCGCCGGGCTGTAACGCCGGCGGCTGGCCGTATTGCTGTGACGCAGGCGCGGCGCGCGGTGCGAGGGTCGGGCCGGAATAGTTGAGCGGTAGATAAAGCGTGAACGACGAGCCCTTGCCCGGCGCGCTACGCAGATGAATCTCGCCTCCGAGCAGGCTCGCCAGCTCGCGGCTGATCGCAAGCCCGAGGCCGGTGCCGCCATATTTGCGGCTGGTGCCGGCATCAGCCTGCTGGAACGCCTCGAAGATCAGCTTCTGCTTCTCAACGGGAATGCCGATGCCGGTGTCAGACACTTCGAACGCGATCACGGCCGGCGCGGCGTTCAGCACCGGATGATCCGATCCCCAGCCGCCGATCGCGCCGGCGACCTTCAGGCGCACTTCGCCCTCGGCGGTGAACTTGAAGGCGTTGGAGAGCAGGTTCTTCAGCACCTGTTGCAGGCGCTTGGAGTCGGTGACGATGCTGCGTGGCAGGTTCGGATCGACGTCGATCTTGAACGACAGGTTGCGGTTGTCCGCCTCGTGCCGGAACGGCCGCCCGACGGTTTCGAGCAGGTTGGCGGTCAGGATCTCCTCGGCATCGACCGTCACCGTGCCGGACTCGATCTTGGAGAGATCGAGAATGTCGCTGATGAGATTGAGCAGGTCGGTGCCGGCGCCGTGAATGGTGCGGGCGAACTCGACCTGCTTGGCCGAGAGGTTGCCGTCCGGATTGTCGGTGAGCTGCTGCCCCAGGATCAGGATCGAATTCAGCGGCGTGCGCAGCTCGTGGCTCATGTTCGCGAGGAATTCGGATTTGTACTTCGAGGTCAGCGCGAGCTCGGTGGCTTTTTCCTCGAGCGCGCGGCGGGCCTGCTCGATTTCCTGATTCTTGCGCTCCACCTCCACGTTGCGTTCGGCGAGCTGCTGCGCCTTCTGCTCGAGCTGGTCGTTGGTCTGCTGCAATTCGCGCTGCTGGGTCTGGAGCTCGCCGGCGAGCTGCTGCGATTGCTTGAGCAGGCCTTCGGTCTGCATCGTGGCCTCGATCGAATTGAGCACGATGCCGATGGAGTCGGTGAGCTGCTCCAGGAACGTCATCTGCGAGGTCGTGAAGGAGACGAGCGAGGCGAGCTCGATCACGGCCTTGACCTGGCCTTCGAACAGGACCGGCAGCACAACGAGATTCTTCGGCGCGACGCGGAACAGGGCCGAGTTGATCGGCGCCACATCGGACGGAATGTCGGAGACGACGCGCGGCCGCTTGTCGAGAGCACATTGGCCGATCAGCCCTTCGCCGAACTGGAGCACGGGCAGATAGGGATAGGCGCCGTCGCTGGCGTAAGAGGCCAGCAGCAGGAGCTGCGGACTATCCTCGTTCTCGACCTGGTAGATCACGCCTGTATGGGCGTTCACCAACGGCGACAGTTCGGTAAGCAGCAGCCGACCGACGGTGGTGAGGTCGCGCTGGCCCTGCAGCATGTTGGTGAACTTCGCCAGGTTGGTCTTCAGCCAGTCCTGCTCGGTGTTAACTTCCGTCGTGAGACGGAGGTTCGTGATCATCGTGTTGATGTTGTCCTTCAGCTCCGCCACTTCGCCGCGGGCGTCGACCTGGATCGACCGCGTCAGGTCGCCCTTGGTCACGGCGGTCGCCACTTCCGCGATCGCGCGCACCTGCGAGGTCAGGTTGGCCGCCAGGAGGTTGACGTTGCCGGTGAGGTCCTTCCAGGTACCGGCTGCACCAGGCACGTTGGCCTGGCCGCCGAGCCGGCCTTCGACGCCGACCTCGCGCGCCACCGACGTCACCTGGTCGGCGAAGGTCGCGAGTGTCTAGGTCATGTTGTTGATGGTGTCGGCGAGGGCCGCGGCCTCGCCGCGCGATTTCATCGTCAGGTTCTGCTTGAGGTCGCCGTTGGCGACCGCGGTCACCACCTTGACGATGCCGCGCACCTGCTCGGTCAGGTTCGCGGCCATCAGGTTCACCGTGTCGGTGAGATCCTTCCAGGTGCCGGCGACGCCGGGCACCTGGGCCTGGCCGCCCAGCTTGCCCTCGGTGCCGACCTCTCGCGCCACGCGCGTGACTTCGCCGGCGAAGGCGTTGAGCTGGTCCACCATGGTGTTGATGGTGTTCTTCAGCTCGAGGATCTCGCCCTTCACGTCCACCGTGATCTTGCGCGAGAGATCGCCGCGCGCGACCGCGGTGGTCACTTCGGCGATGTTGCGAACCTGCGTCGTGAGGTTGGCTGCCAGCAGGTTGACGTTGTCGGTGAGATCCTTCCAGGTGCCGCCGACGCCGGGCACGACGGCCTGACCGCCGAGCCGGCCTTCGGTGCCGACCTCGCGCGCCACGCGCGTCACCTCGGCGGCGAAGGAGCGGAGCTGCTCGACCATGGTGTTCAGGGTGTCCTTGAGCAGCAGGATCTCGCCGCGCACGTCCACCGTGATCTTCTTCGACAGGTCGCCGCCGGCGATCGCGGTCGCGACCTCGGCGATGTTGCGAACCTGGGCCGTCAGGTTCGAGGCCATGAAGTTGACGTTGTCGGTGAGGTCTTTCCAGGTGCCGGCGACGCCGGGCACTTCGGCCTGGCCGCCGAGCTTGCCCTCTGTGCCGACTTCGCGGGCGACGCGCGTGACTTCGCCGGCAAAGCCGTTCAGCTGGTCCACCATCGTGTTGATGGTGTTCTTCAGCTCGAGGATTTCGCCCTTCACGTCGACGGTGATCTTGCGCGAAA
>JAEYTQ010000265.1 GCA_023433965.1 Pseudomonadota bacterium
GTGCCGGTGCCGAAGCCTGCGCCGAAGGGGCGCGACGGCGGCACGGCCGTCGGGGGGCCGACTGTCACCGGCGCGACGCAAACCCCGCCGAATCCGATCATTCCGGATCCGCGCCGCAACGTGCCGAGCAGCATCTTCCAGACCTTCGACGCCAATCAGAAGCGCAGGCCGCCAAGGTCAGCGCCTACCTGTCGTCGCTCCAGACCTTGGTCGGGAACTTCGTCCAGGTCGGCCCTGACGGCAGCAAGACGCAGGGCGAATTCTACATCCAGAAACCGGGAAAGGTGCGGTTCGAATACGACGCGCCGAGCCCGATCGACATCGTCGCGGACGGATCCTCGCTGGTGGTGCGCGACCGCAAGCTCGCGACCCAGGACGTCTATCCGCTGTCGCAGACGCCGCTGCGCTTCCTGTTGTCCGACCGCATCGACCTGATGAAGGACACCAACGTCGTCGCCGTTTCCGCCGACGACGTCTATGTCAGCGTCACCATCGAGGAGAAGCAGGCGCTGGTCGGCACCAGCCGGCTGCTCCTGATGTTCGGCGCCAAGGACGGCCAGTTGAAGCAGTGGACCGTCACCGATCCGCAGGGCTACGACACCACGATCGCCGTCTACAATCTGGACTCGAGCAAGAAGCTCGATCCCGGCATGTTCAAGATCGATTTCACCAATTACGGCCCATCGCCGGGATAGCCCAGTCTCGTGTCCCCGACGCGACGCAGCGCGGAGCGATACGGCGCAGAGCCGGGACCCAGTGTGCCACGAGATGGACCCCGGTTCAGCAGCGCATCACTGACGTGCTGCGCCGCGCCCGGGGCACGAGAGACTTCGCTTCGGTACAGCTAAAAGGCAGTGGGCACGGCGCTATGCGCCTTTGCCGACCTTGCCAGAGCTTGCTAAGACGCAGCTTCCATGCGGCTTTCCCTGACAACCTGGAATATCAATTCGGTGCGGCTGCGCATCGACCTGGTCGCGAAATTCCTCAAGAGCGTGCGGCCGGAGGTGCTGTGCCTGCAGGAGACCAAATGCATCGACGACGCCTTTCCGCTGAAGCGCTTCAAGCGGCTCGGCTACGAGCACGTCGCGCTGAACGGCCAGAAGGGCTATCACGGCGTCGCCATCGTCTCCAAGATTCCGTTCGAATCGAAGGACATCCGCACCTTCTGCGACAAGGTGGATTCGCGCCACATATCCGTGTCCTTCGGGACCAAGGCGGGCATCGCAAAATCGCTGGTGCTGCATAATTTCTACGTGCCCGCCGGCGGCGACATTCCCGATCCCAAGCTGAACGAGAAGTTCGACCACAAGCTTCGCTTCCTCGACGAGATGAAAGCCTGCGAGCCGCTGCATCCGCGCGGGGACGACCGCCACATCCTGGTCGGCGACCTCAACGTCGCGCCGCACGAGAACGACGTCTGGTCGCACAAGCAGCTGCTGAAAGTCGTCTCGCACACGCCCGTTGAAACCGCGAAGCTGAAGGCGGCACTCGAAGCCGGCGAATGGATCGACGTCGCGCGCGACCGCATTCCGATGTCGGAGAAGGTCTATACGTGGTGGAGCTACCGCTCCGCGGACTGGACGGTCGGCGATCGCGGCCGCAGGCTCGATCACATCTGGGTTTCGCGCGCGCTGAAGGATGCGGTGACGGACTTCAGGATCTTGCGCGATGCGCGGAGCTGGGAGCGGCCGTCGGATCATGTGCCGGTGACGGTGACGCTGGAGGTTTAGCTCCCGTAGCCCGGATGGAGTGAGCTTCAGCTCGTCAGCTTCGCGCCCGCCATCAGGATATCGCTCGCAATCTGGCTGGAGCGGATCGCGAATTCGTCGCGCAGCCGCACGGCAGCGGCGGGGTCGCTTTCGAGCACGCGCTGAAACAGGCTGCGTGCCACGCGGATGACGGAGGAATGCTCCAGCGCGATCGCGCTCGACGGCCGCTTCATCGGCACCACCAAGGCGAGCTCGCCGATCAGCGCGCCGGGGCCGGCGATCATTTCGGCGCCGGCGCCGTCTTCGACCCTGAAGGCGCCGCGCTGGACCACGAACCCGGCATCGGCGTCGTCGCCGAGATTGAACAGCACGTCGCCGCGGACGAAGTCGCGCTGCTCCGAGCCAATCGCCAGCATGCGCAACGAGGCGTCTCCCAACAGGCGCAATGTCGGGACACGCTCGAGAAGCGCTACATCATCGTCGATTGACATTCAGGTCCGAGGCTCGAGGGCAGGCGATCTAAAACGATTCGCGCGCCCTTCAAGCTATCACGGCACCAGCTTGTAGCCACCGGCTTCCGTCACCAGGATCTCCGGGTTGGCCGCGTCCTTCTCGATCTTCTGGCGAAGGCGGTAGATGTGGGTTTCCAACGTGTGGGTGGTGACGCCGGAATTGTAGCCCCAGACCTCCTGGAGCAGGGTCTCGCGCGACACCGGCATCTGGCCGGCCCGGTAGAGGAAGCGGAGGATCGCCGTCTCCTTCTCGGTGAGGCGAACCTTGCGGGCGTTCGCCGCGGTCAACATCTTCGAGCCGGGACGGAAGGAGTAGGGACCGACCGAGAACACCGCGTCCTCGCTGGCCTCGTGCTGGCGGAGCTGGGCGCGGATGCGGGCGAGCAGGACGGCGAAGCGGAAGGGCTTTGCCACGTAGTCGTTGGCGCCGGATTCCAGCCCCAGGATCGTGTCGGAATCGGTGTCGTGCCCGGTCAGCATGATGATCGGGGCCTTGAAGCCGCCCTTGCGCAAGGAGCGGACCACCTCGCGGCCGTCGGTGTCGGGCAGGCCCACATCCATCAGAACCAGATCGGGGGAGTTGGCCTTGGCGGCGCTCGCGCCCTTGGCGCCGGTGTCGACCGCGGAGGCTTCGAATTCTTCGTGCAGCGATAATTGCTCCACCAACGTGTCGCGCAGATCGGTGTCGTCATCCACGATCAGGATCTTGCGGGCATTGGGCATGGGAGGTCATCCTTTAAGGTCCGGCTCGGCGCGCATCCAAGCCGCACCCAGCCGCGAGGGAAAGTTTAGGGTCGCCGTTGTTATTGTTGTTCGTGTTGAAGTAGTGGGCTGTTACCGATTCACAAGCCAGAACCACTCTAACTCAGAATAGCAGGCCGTTTTGATGAATGTCCTGTAATGAATTCGACATTGCGTTTTCACATGAAAAACAGAGCTGCTTCAGTGAGTTACGAGAGGAATCGAAGCAGCGGGCCGCTCTCCGCGATCCGCGTTAAGCCTGCTGCCGGCAATCCGCGCAGGGGTTGGCTGACGGCCGGGGCGTTGACCATCCCGGTTGCGCTGGGACGAGGCGGCATTCTCGCCAACAAGCGGGAGGGCGATGGGGGCACCCCCAGGGGCAGCTTCCGGCCCAGACAATTGTGGTGGCGGAGCGACCGACACAGCCGCCCCCAGACGTTCCTGCCGACCCGGATCATCACAGGGGTGGACGCCTGGTGCGAGGACCCGGGCGACCGCCATTACAACCGGAGCATCCGGCGCGGCGAGGGGCAGGGCGGCGACCGGCTGAAACGGGCCGACCACCTCTACGACTTCATCATCGAGATCGACCACAACACCAGACCCCGCATCGCCGGCCGCGGCAGCGCGGTGTTCCTGCACCTCGCCCGCGACAATTTCGGCCCGACCGCGGGCTGCGTCTCCATGACGAAATCTGCGATGCTGCAATTGCTGCGGCGCCTGGGTCCGCGAACGAGAATCATCATCGGGTGAGGTTGCATGCTCGACAAGGATCAGATCGCCGCTGCTTCCGAGGTGCTGGCCAAACATTGGCGGGACGGCACCAAGCTCGACGCGCTGGAGACGCGCTTGCGGCCGCAGAGCCGCGCCGAGGGCTACGCCATCCAGGCCGAGCTCGAGCGACGATCCGGCGGGACATTGTTCGGCTGGAAGATCGCGGCCACGAGCGAGGCCGGCCAGAAGCACATCAATGTCACGGGACCGCTGGCCGGGCGCATCATGAGCGACACCGTGATCGCCGACGGCGGCACCGCTGCGATGAAGGGCAACGAGATGCGCGTCGGCGAGCCGGAATTCGCCTTCCGCATGGGACGCGATCTGCCGCCGCGCGCGGTGCCCTACAGCGTTCGCGAGGTGCTCGACGCCGTCGAGGCCCTGCATCCCGCGATCGAGATTCCCGATTCGCGCTTTGCCGATTTCGTTCGAGCGGGCGAGGCGCAGCTCATCGCCGACAATGCCTGTGCCCATCTGTTCGTGCTGGGTGCTGCGACATCCGCGGATTGGCGGTCGATGGATCTCGTCGAGGAACGGCCGCAGATCACGCTACGCGGCGACAGCTATGTCGGCCATGGCAGGAACGTGCTGGGCGATCCGCGCGCCGCGCTCGCCTGGCTTGCGAACGAGCTGCGCGAGCTTGGCATCACCCTGCGGGCAGGGCAGGTGGTGACGACGGGCACATGCCATCCGCCGCTGCCGATTTCCGCCGGCGATCACATGGCGGTGGATTTTGGGGTGCTGGGGAAAGTGTCGGTGAAGTTCGTGTAACCACGCTCCATTGCGAGCGCAGCATCTCGCTGCTCGTGCCCCGGACGCAGCGCAACGCTTGAAGCGTTGCAGCTTGTCCGGGACACGATTCTACCGGTGCCCGAAGATCGCACTCCCCACGCGCACATGCGTGGCGCCGAGCATGATCGCCGTGGCGAAATCGGCGCTCATGCCCATCGAGAGATTCGTCAAGCCATTGCGCGCGGCGATCTTGGCGGTGAGTGCAAAATGCGCCGCGGGCGGTTCGTCGACGGGCGGGATGCACATCAGGCCCGAGATCGTCAGCCCATAGGTGTCGCGGCAGCTCGCAAGGAACGCGTCGGCCTCCCCGGGCGCAACGCCGGCCTTCTGCGGTTCCTCCCCGGTGTTGATCTGAACGAAGAGCTGCGGGTGCTTGTTCTGGGATTCGATTTCCTTGGCTAACGCCTGGCAAATGCTCGGACGGTCGACCGAATGGATGGCCTCGAACAGCGCGACCGCCTCTTTCGCCTTGTTGGATTGCAGCGGCCCGATCAGATGCAGCGCGACATCCGGGTAAACGGACGTTAACGCCGGCCACTTGCTTTTGGCCTCCTGCACCCGATTTTCGCCGAATACGCGCTGCCCGGCGGCGATAACCGGGACAATTGCATCCGCGGCGAAAGTCTTGGACACCGCGATCAGCGTCACGGAGGCGCGATCCCGGCGCGCATCCTTGCAGGCGCGTGCAATTTCGGCTTCGACCGCGGCGAGCGCGTTTGGTGAACCGCCGGTTACCGGCGCGGTGCTGGCTTCTGTCATGACGTCTCTTGGCAGTGATCAGCCCGAGTTAAGTCCAATTTTACCGAGTTCAAGAAACAGTTTTTGAACCCTTCGCTTTACCTTGGGCCGCGGGGTGGGTAGCGAAGATGGCAAGCGTCAGTCTCAACCGCAAACGAGCGAAACTCAAGCAGGTTCTCGGAATCCGGGCGCGGCTTGCGTTGCTCGCGGTCATTCTCGTCACGCCGTTGATGATCGAGCGCATCCGTTCGCTCGAAGACACGCGCGCGCGGCAGATCGCGCAGGCTGCGGCCGAATTCAACACGGTGGCGAGGCACAGCGCAGATGCGCAGCGCGAGGTGATCTCGTCGGTCGAGACCATCCTGAAATCGGAAGCCTTCATCCGCGCATCCGTCGGCATCGGCAAGAGCTGCGACGTGCTGCGTGCAAGCCTGCCGTCGAACCTGCCCTGGATCCGCACGCTTCTGATCGCCGGCGAGGACGGACGCATCCAATGCGCCACCAACAACATGTATGTCGGCCTCGATCTCAGTGACCGGCCCTATTTTCAGCAGGCCCAGGACACCGGCCGATTCGTGCTGAGCGACTTCATCCTGTCGCGGCCGGTGAAGACGCCGACGGTGATGGCGGTGTATCCGGTCTCCGCCTTCAGCGGTGGACCCGACGCCGTCGTGCTGGCCACCGTCAATCTCGACTGGATGTCGAAGGTCATGAGCAATCTCGGCGGCCGCACCGGCATCACGGCGGTTCTGGTCGACAGCGCGGGCACCGTGCTCGCGGCCCCGGCCGATCAGCACAGCGCGGTCGGCCGTCCCCTCGACAACATGCCGCTGATGTCCGCGATCGCCGACAAGGCGCTGCGCTCCGACCAGGATGAAGGTTCGCTGTCCTTCCTCGCCGCCGACGGCTCCCGCCGCGCCGTCAGCTATATCCGCATCGCCGGCACCAATGCGCGCCTGATCGCCAGCATCGACGAAGACAAGGTGTCGGCAGCGGTCAGCCGCGACATCCGCACCGCCTATCTGCAGCTCGCCTTCGTCCTCTTGTTC
>JAEYTQ010000279.1 GCA_023433965.1 Pseudomonadota bacterium
GATTGTCGCCGGCGACGGCAGCCAGTTGGTGCGGCCTTGTGTCGCCCCCATCGACGAGGCGATCGCGGCCTCGCAATTCGGCGCGCCGCATCTCGTCGGCAACGCAGCCGAGATCCTCGCCGATCGCTGGCCTAAGGATGGGCCGCAGCCCATAGCGGTCGATGCACAGCCTGCACCCGACATCGGCTGGGTCGCCTGGCTCGGCGCCGCAGCCGATCCCGGCGCTACCCCGGCGCGGCCGTTCTATCTGAAGGCGCCAGACGCCAAGCCGGCCGCAGCTCCGCCATTCGCGCCAGCGGCAACCTCATGATGCGATGGTTGTCGGAGTGGTGGCACGGCGGCAGCCCCGCCGTCGAGCCTGCAACCTCGCGCGACGCCGAGCGGCTCGCACAGCTGCACGGCGCCTCCTTCGCGCGTGGCTGGGGCGAAGGCGAGTTCGAGAGCATGATCGGCGAGCGCAACACGCTGGTGCATCGCTTGCGTCTCGGCCGCAAGACGATCGGCTTTGCGGTATCGCGGATCGGCGCGGACGAAGCGGAGATTCTCTCGATTGCGGTGGACGCGGCGCATCGCGGCCGCGGCCTCTCCCGCACGCTGCTGATGACCCATCTCGGCCACCTCGCGGGGCGCGGTGTGCGCACGATATTTCTGGAAGTGGAGGAAAACAACCAGCCGGCGCGCCGGCTCTACGACCGAGCCGGATTCACGGTGGTCGGACGCCGCGAACGCTACTATAAGCAGCCGAACGGGGAACAATTGAACGCCCTTCTGATGCGACGTGACTTGTCGTAACATTGGTGCCAGAAAGCGCCTCCGCCAGGCAGACACCCTATGACCGCACTGAAACCTTCTTCCGCATCCAAGGCGTCCGGCATCGAGGCGCGCTGTGCCGCCACTGGCATGCGCATGACCGAGCAACGCCGCGTCATCGCCCGCGTGCTCGCGGAGTCGGCCGATCATCCCGATGTCGAGGAGCTGTACCGGCGCTGCGTCGCGGTGGACGACAAGATATCGATCTCGACCGTCTATCGCACCGTGAAACTGTTCGAGGATGCCGGCATCATCGAACGGCACGATTTCCGCGAAGGCCGCGCACGCTACGAGACCATGCGCGACAGCCATCACGACCATCTCATCAATCTGCGCGACGGCAAGGTGATCGAGTTCACATCCGAAGAGATCGAGAAGCTGCAGGCGGAGATCGCCCGCAAGCTCGGCTACAAGCTGGTCGACCACCGGCTCGAGCTCTATTGCGTGCCGCTCGACGACGACAAGCCGACGAATTGATTTGGTGGGCATAGATCTCATCATCTTCGATTGCGACGGCGTGCTCGTGGACAGCGAGGTGATCTCCTGCCGCGCGCATGCCGACGTGCTGACGAAGCACGGCTATCCGATCACGTCGGAGCAGGTGCTGATCCGTTTCCTCGGTGTGTCCGAGAAAGACGCGCGGCGGATGGTCGAACAAGAAATCGGCCGGAGCCTTCCCGATGATCTCGAGCAGCAGATCAACGCCGCCACGCTGCGATTCTACGCCAGCGATTTGCAGCCGATCACGCATGTGGCGGCATCGATCGCCGCGATCGACCTGCCCAAATGCGTTGCGTCGAGCGGCACGCCGGACAAGATCCATCACGGCCTGACGTGCGCCGGGCTCTACGACCTTCTCGCCCCGAATATCTTTTCCGCCAGCCAGGTCGCGCGCGGCAAGCCCGCACCCGATCTGTTCCTGTTCGCCGCCGCGCAGATGAAAGTTGCACCCGAGCGGTGCCTCGTGATCGAGGATAGCGTCCCCGGGGTCACGGGCGCGCACGCCGCCGGGATGGCCGTCTTGGGCTTTCACGGCGGCGGCCATTGCCCGCCGGGCCACGCAGAGCGGCTGCGGGCCGCCGGCGCCCACGTGACATTCGACGATATGCGGCAACTGCCGGAGTTGGTCCGGCTGGCCGAGGCCGAGGCGCTGGCGGGCTGATTTCGGCCACTTGCGTCATTCCGGGGCACGCGCGACGCGCGTGAACCCGGAATCCAGAGGTTTTGGCACGAGATTCCCGTTCGCCCGCGTTGCGGGCGCCTCGGAATGACGGCCGAAGATGCCCCATTCGCTGGATTTTCGGCGCTCCAGCCTCTATGTGAAGGCCGTCCTCCACCGCCATTTCGGGTTCCATGACGCCGCCGCGCAAGCTGCACATCAAATCATATGGCTGCCAGATGAACGTCTACGATGCCCAGCGCATGGTGGACACGCTGGTGCCGGAAGGATTCGTGGAGACTGATAGCGTCGAGGACGCAGACCTCGTGATCCTCAACACCTGCCACATCCGCGAGAAAGCCTCGGAAAAGGTCTATTCCGAGCTCGGCCGGTTGCGCGTGGCCAAGGACGAGGCCGCGCGTGGTGGCCGCGCGATGCAGATCGCGGTTGCCGGCTGCGTGGCGCAGGCCGAGGGCCAGGAGATTGTGCGCCGGGCGCCCGTCGTCGACGTCGTGGTCGGACCGCAGAGCTATCATCATCTGCCCGAACTCTTGAAGCGTGCCGGCAGCGAGGGCCGCGCGATCGAGACCGAATTTCCCGCCGCCGACAAGTTCGGCTTTCTGGCGCAGACCAAGCCCGATGCGATCCGCGCGCGCGGCATTTCCGCCTTCGTCACCGTGCAGGAAGGCTGCGACAAGTTCTGCACCTTCTGTGTCGTGCCCTATACGCGCGGCGCCGAAGTCTCGCGACCTGTGGCGAAGATCGTCGAGGACGTGAAGCGGCTCGCAGACACCGGCGTGCGCGAGCTGACGCTGATCGGGCAGAACGTCAACGCCTATCACGGCGAGGGTCCGGACGGAAAAACCTGGCCGCTCGGCCGATTGCTCGAGCATCTGGCGACGATTCCCGGCATCGCGCGGCTGCGCTATTCGACCAGCCATCCCCGCGATGTCGACGACAGCCTGATCGCGGCCCATCGCGATCTCGGTGCCCTGATGCCGTTTGTGCATCTGCCGGTGCAGTCGGGCTCGGACCGGATTCTGGCCGCCATGAACCGCAAACATACCGCCGATGACTACCGGCGGGTCGTCGACCGTTTCCGCGCCGCCCGCCAAGATATTGCTTTTTCATCGGATTTCATCGCCGGCTTTCCCGGCGAGAGCGAGCAAGATTTTCTCGCCACCCTCGCGCTCGTCACGCAAATCGGCTACGCTGCGGCGTATTCGTTCAAATACTCCGCCCGGCCGGGAACGCCGGCCGCGGACATGCAGGAGACGGTGTCCCCCGCCGAGATGGACCAGCGATTGGAGCGGCTCCAGGAACTGATCGACAGCCAGCAATCGGCCTTCAACAAGGCTGCGATTGGCTCAACGGTCGACGTGCTGTTCGAGCGCCCGGCTCGCAAGGAGGGCCAGATCGTCGGCCGCACCGCCTATCTCCAGCCCGCCCATGTGATGGCCTCGCCCGACATCATCGGACAGATCCTGCCGGTCCGTATCGAGAGCCTCGAACGCTACAGTTTTCTCGGCGAGCTCGTGACGGCGCGCAGCGCGCGCGAGCCCGCGTTATCGCAAGCCACTGGAGCCTGAACCCTTGCCCAAAAGCGCATCGGATTCGCCTACGTTCGCTCCCAGCCGCAAATTTGACCGCGACATGCAAGTTCCGCCCGAGACCCAGGTCGTCATCGATTTCGACGACAACCGCGCCGCTTCCGCGCTGGTCGGCCCCTACGGCCAGCATCTGGCGCAGATCGAGCGGCGGCTCGGCGTCGTCGTGGACTCCAAAGGCAACCACATCACGATCGGCGGTACGCGCGACGGCTGCGACGCTGCGCGCCGCGTGCTGGAGATGCTCTACGGGCAGGCCGTGAAGGGACAGGATCTCGACCAGGGCGAGGTCGAGGGCGCGATCCGCGCCGTGATCGCGCAAGGCTCGCTGTTCGAGTTCGACGCCAAATCGGCCAAGACGGCCTTCGACAGCATCAACCTGCGCAAGCGCCCCGTGCGCGCACGCACCGCCGCGCAGGATTCCTACATCCGCGCGCTCAAGCGCCATGAACTGGTGTTCGGCGTCGGCCCCGCCGGCACCGGAAAGACCTGGCTCGCCGTCGCCCATGCCGCGCAGCTGTTCGAGCGCAAGGAGGTCGATCGCATCATCCTGTCGCGTCCGGCGGTGGAAGCCGGCGAGCGGCTCGGCTTCCTGCCCGGCGACCTCCGCGAGAAGGTCGATCCTTATCTGCGGCCGATCTACGACGCGCTCTACGATCTCATGGATGCGCGGATTGTCGAGCGTGCGCTGCAGACCGGCGAGATCGAGATTGCGCCGCTCGCCTTCATGCGCGGCCGCACGCTGACCAACGCCGCCATCATCCTGGACGAGGCCCAGAACACCACGTCGATGCAGATGAAGATGTTCCTGACGCGTCTCGGCGAGAACAGCCGCATGATCGTGACGGGCGATCCCTCGCAGATCGACCTGCCCAACGGCCAGACCTCGGGTCTCGCCGAAGCGACCCGCCTCCTGAACGGCGTCGAGGGCATCGCCCAGGTTCATTTCAAGGCCGAGGACGTGATCCGCCACGAGCTCGTGGCGCGGATCGTCGCCGCCTACGAAGGGCCGCCGCAGCGGCCGGCTACCGGTCAATCCTGACGAGGCAACACCGGACCCGAGGCGCGAATCCCGCGCCTTTCGTCCGAGACAACACAATGTCCCATTCCAACCTTCCCATGACCGAGGTCCTCGTCGTCGCCGATTGCTGGCAGCACGAGCCCGATTCAGAAGCCGTGATCCAGCGCGCGGTGGCGGCCGCCGCCGAGAGCGTCGATGACGACGTCGCCGACGCGGAAGTGGCCGTGATGCTGACCGATGATGCCGGCATCCGCACGCTCAACGGCAACTGGCGCGGCATCGACAAGCCGACCAACGTGCTGTCGTTTCCCGCACTGCAGCCGGAGGGCGCCTGGAAGCCGGGCGATGCACCGCGCATGCTCGGCGACATCGCGATCGCCTACGAGACCATGCGGCGCGAGGCGGACGAGGAACACAAGCCGTTTGATCACCATCTGAGTCATCTCGCCGTGCACGGCTTCCTGCACTTGATCGGCTACGATCACGAGGACGACGCCGACGCCGAGGAGATGGAAGCGCTGGAGACGCGGATCCTGGCGCATCTCGGCATCCCCGATCCCTATGCCGACCGCGCGGGGGCGCACTGAGATGCCGGACTCCGATCCGATCCAGGACAATCCGCGCACGACGCGCAATCTGCCCGCCGTCGTGGCGCAAGGCGAGGTGATGCGCCCTAGCGCCGAAGGCTGGCTGCTGCGCGCGATCCGGACCCTGTTCGGCTGGAAGGCGGGATCGGTGCGCCACGACCTCCAGGTCGTGCTCGATGCGACCACCCCCGACGACACCGGCTTCTCGGCCGTCGAGCGCACCATGCTGCGCAACATCCTCGGCCTGCACGAGCGCCGGATCGCCGACGTCATGGTGCATCGCGCCGACATCGTCGCGGTGAAGCGCGACATCCCGCTCGGCGAATTGATGGACCGGTTCGAGAGCGCCGGCCATTCCCGCCTCGTGGTCTACAACGAGACGCTCGATGATCCCGTCGGCATCGTCCACATCCGCGATCTGCTCGCTTTCATGACCGCACGCGCCCGCGTGTCGCAAGCCACCAAGACCAAGCGCAAGAAGCCGCTGCCGGCGGGGCTCGACCTGCGGGCCGTCGATCTCGCGCTGCCGCTTCATGACGCGCACATCATCCGCAAGCTGCTCTACGTGCCGCCCTCGATGCGGGCGATCGACCTGCTCGCGCAGATGCAGGCCTCGCGCATCCATCTGGCGCTGGTGGTCGACGAATACGGCGGCAGCGACGGGCTGGTCTCGATCGAGGACATCGTCGAGCAGATCGTCGGCGAGATCGA
>JAEYTQ010000282.1 GCA_023433965.1 Pseudomonadota bacterium
GGTGTCTCGTCTGGCGCGCGGCCGGGCGGGTCGCCTGAAGCTGCTCGGCGAAGAGCCCGGCCGGGTCACCTGTGCGCGTGGCGAACGAGCCAATCAGCCCGCGTCTAAGGCAGCCCCCGCGCCTCAAGCTGCCGCACCAGCAGCAGCGTTGGTTCGGCGAGGCTGTCGCCCGAACCATCCAACCCTAAGGCGCTCGCGATGCCGTCGCGGCCGCGCAGCAGCGCGCTGCGCGGGCAATGGCCGGCGCCGCAAAGCGTCTTCTTCAGGGTTTCACCCTGCGCAATGAGGCCGGCGGCATCGTCCGCGGCCCATGCCAGCACGATCGGCACGTCGACATTGAGGATGCCGGGGAAGGCCGAGCGCTTGTCGTACTGGCTGGTGTCGGTGCCGAGATAGGCCTTCTCGCTGTCGCTGGCGTCCTTGCCGGCCCGGTAGATCCCCGAAACCAGCACGACGCCGGCGACGTCGGCGCCGTCGGTCTGCAACTCGGGATGCGCCAGCAGGGTTGCGACATGAAAGGCGCCGGCGCCGTAACCGACGGCGACGATCTCGCGGCGATCGCCGTTGAACAGGTCGATATTGCCGTGCACCCAGGACAGCGCCGCTGCCACATCGGAGGCCCCGGCCGGCCAGGTGGCCGCGGGCGCCAGGCGATAATTGACGCGGACGCCGATCATGTCGTTGCGTGCGGCAAAGCACATGGCCTGGTCCTGGATCTGGCGCGACAGCTCCGGCGCGGCCCGGTCGCCGGTGAAGGTGTCACCGGTCACGAACAGCAGCACCGGCCGCGGCGTATCCGCCTTGGCCGCGCTGGTCGCGATGTCGAGCACATGCGCCTCGCTCTCGCCATAGCGCAGGCCGCGCGAGAAGCTCACCTGCTCGCACAGCCGCGCGGTGCCGCCGGCGGTGGTGTCGGAATCGGTGAGGCCCACCTGCACGAGATCGGACGGCAACGAGAGACGGCCCGGCACCGGCGCGTGGGCGGAAGCCGCGGTCATGGTCAGAAACAGGAAAAGTGTCAGATAATTCTTCATGGTGCTGTCGGCGCTGCCGGGCTCATATTGGCCCTCTGAACTGGCCTGTCTTTTCAGTTCGCCTCATTAGTCAGCCGCCTTGAGGCGAATTCGCGGCGCTTCGGTAGGAACACGGAACAGCCATCCCTCGCACGCCGCCGCCTCCGGAAGCAAGTTCGCGCCGATTGCGCAGGTCCGCCGTTTTGTTTCGGACTGTCAAGCCGTTGTCCCGCGCCGCCCTGTCGCGAGCCGGAAACGGCATTCTACTGTGCATGGGGTTGTTTTTGCAGTTGGGTTTTGAGCGACCGGGTCAGGCCCGCTTCATCGTCCGGAAGGTGATGGAATAGCGCCGCGCCTCGACCGGCGGGATGCTGTGCTCCCATCCCGACCGCGCCTCGCCGTCCATCAAGTAGAGCGAGCGCGGCTGGGCGGTGAGCGTGTGGCGCTGCCACGTCTCGCCGCTGCGGCGGCGAAAGCGGAAGCTGCACGGCGCGCCCAGCGACAGGCCGAGCACCTTGTCGAAATGCGGTTTGTCGCGATGCCAGCCTATGCCGACCCCGATCTCATACTCGGTGCATAGCACCTGCCGGATGCTGCCCTCCGGCAGCCCCGTCCACGTCTCGACCTCTCGCGTGACCGGCTGTACCCAGTCCGGGATCGGCTCGGCTTCGGTCAGCCGCTGCAGGGCGTAGTCGTAGCGATAGCCGAACGAGGCGACCCGGCGGTTGCCCTCGAACGCGCCGAACTGGAAGCGTTGCAGCGGCAATGCTGCGATGCGGCCGATCAGCTCCTGCTCGGCGGCGCGGTCGATAAAGTCGTCTGCATAGCGCAGGCCGGCGGGGCCTTCGTGCGGGTCGGCGAATAGGTCGAGCTGCGTCATGTCTCGCGCTTCCGTGATGGAACCTGATGGTGGTTGCTGCGACTTATCTATGACGCGGGAAGAAACGTGCGAGGCTGTCATGGCAGAGAAGCATACCGCCGATCCGGTCGAGATCATGCGGGCCACCGGTCATCCGGAGCTGGAATACGCCGCCGGCTGGACCATCGCCGGACTCGTCACCATCGGCACCATCGTCGCCGCCTGGGTGTTCGCGATCTAGGCTAGAGGGAACTGGAGCTCGAAGGCCGCGCCGTTGTCGGTCGGCTTGAGACTGATCGAGCCGCCATGGCTTGCCATCACCGCACGCGCGATCGCCAGCCCCATCCCGGTGCCGCCTTGGTCGCGGCGCGTGGTGAAGAACGCGTCGAAGATCCTGTCGCGGTTCGGCGCAGAGATCGCCTCGCCGTCGTTGCTGACGGTCAGCCGTAGCGTCGTACGCTCGTCCACCGCCTCCAGCCTGATCGCCCGCGCCTTGTGCCGCATCGCATTGTCGGTGATGTGTGAAAGCACGATCAGCGCCTTCTCGCCGGACATCCCGATCGCCCGCTCGAGACTGCCGCTCGCTTCGATCATGCTTGCCGGAAACCTGGTCCTGAGGTCGGCGATCACGGGCGCAAGCTCGGTGCGCTCGTTCTGCGGCAGGCTCTCGGCGCGGGCGAGTTCCCGCAGCCGCTGCGCCATCGCCTCCAGCCGCTTTGTGTCAGACAAAATGTTGGCGATGAACGTGTTCTGCTCGGCCGGCGTCAGGCTGCCGGCCTTGCCTTGAACCGAATCCTGCAGCAGCTCGGCCGCGCCCTTGATCGAGGTAAGTGGCGATTTCAGCTCATGGGTGAGATGGGCCGAGAACGTCGCGATATAGTCGGAGCGGCGCGCCAGCTGCTCGGCCATGCCGAGGAAGCTGTGCGAGAGCTGGGCAAACTCGCGGGTGCCGTAATGTCTCAGTGGCTGGAACGCCTCGCGGTCGCCGCGGCCGATTCTCGCTGCGCGCTCGACCAGCTCGCGCATCGGCAGCGTGATGGTCCGCGAGAACACGAGGCCGATCGCGATGGTGCCGAGGATCACGGCGAGCCCGGCCAGCACGAACTTGGCCCGCTCCTGATAGAGGTGGTCGAATATGTTGCTCGGTGTCCGCGTGGTGTAGATCACCCCGGCGACGCGGTTGTGGACGATGACGGGCATGGCCGAGAACACGTGCACGCCGAGGCCGCGGCTGAAGGAATAGATCGGCGGCGGCGGCTTGTCCGGCACGCGGTTGCGCAAGGTGGCGCGGTATTGCCCGTGGAGGGCGTCCGCGACCTCCTCGATATGGGCGAGCGACTGCCCGACCTCGTGCCGTCCGGCGATCACCACGCCCTGCCAATCGAGGATGCGGAAACCCGCCAGCGTCACCTTCTGGGTCTCGCGGATGATCGGCGTCAGCCTGGCGCCGATCTCGACATAGGCTGCTTGCGCTGCCTGCGGCGCGGGGAGCGCATCGGGCCGCCGCCGCAACAGGTCGTTCGCTGTGAGGTCGAGCGCTGGCCGGATCGGCGTGACCGGGTCGCCGGGATCGGGCAGCACGCCCGGCGGCACCTCTGGGCCGAGCGTCAGGCCGCCGTCGAGCCGCGCCGCCACTTCCTGGGCATAGATCGTCGCCAGCACCCGGCTCTGCGCGATCAACTCGGCCTGGGTCTGGCGGATCAGCTGGTTGTCATAGAGGCGGAAGAAGAACAGGCCGACCAGCGGCAGGATGGCGACGGTGGCCAGCACCGTGAAGATGACGAGCCCGAGCGACGGCCGCCATTTCTCCGGCGCCGCGCTCATGCCTCCTTCTCGCAGCGGCCGAGCTTGAAGCCGACGCCGTGGATGGTCTCGATGACGCTCTCGCAATTCAGCGCCGCGAGCTTGGCGCGGATGTAGCGGATATGGCTGTCGATGGTGCGGTCGGAGACCTGGATGTTGAGCTGGTAGGCGGCGCGCATCAGCTGCTCACGGTTGAACACGGAAGTGGGGCGGGTCAGGAACGCGCGCAGGATGCCGAACTCGATCGCGGTCAGCTTCAGCGGCGTTCCGGCGAACGAGGCCAGATGCTGCTCGGGATCGATCAGCAGGCCGCCTTGCACCAGCGCGGTGAGCCCGGCCTTGGCCTCGCCGTTGCGCGGGCTGAGGCGGCGCAGGATGACGTTGACCCGCGCCACCAGCTCGCGTGGGCTGAACGGCTTGGTCACGTAGTCGTCGCCGCCGATCTCGAGGCCGAGGATGCGGTCGATCTCCTCGTCGCGCGCCGACAGGAACAGGATCGGCACGTCCGAGCTCTTGCGGATCTCGCGGCAGACGTCGAGGCCGTCGAACTCGGGCATGCCGATGTCGAGCACGATCAGGTCGGGCTTGTCGGCGGCAAAGCGCGCGAGCGCCTCCTTGCCGTCGCGCGCCTCGATCACGTCCATGCCGGTCTTCTTCAGCGCGACGCGGACGACCTCGCGGATGTGGCCCTCGTCGTCGACGATGAGAATGCGATGCGCCAAAGGTCCCTCAGCTTACCCTGCCCGCGGATTGTCAGGCGGGCGCCTCTCCAGCGCATCGAGCTGGCGCTGCAACCGCCAGCTCCGGAAGCCCCAGGCTCGCCATTTCATGTCCAGCCGATGGGTTTCTACAAGCCGATCGCGGCGCTGCGCAAGACAGTCGTCACCCGGACGATGGGCAATCACCTTGTCGAGCGCGGGCAATGCCTGCGGCCCGAGTGTCAGGAGATAGTTTGCATCGATCGGCACGCCCTTGCCCGACATCTCGCTGCTGTGGGTCAGATTGTAGTCGGCAATGAACGCGTCGAAGTTCACCAGCGAAGCAGCGTAGAGCACGGCCGTCAGCGCGATCAGGTTGGCGTTGATGAGCCACCGGTTGGAGCGGTTGAGCGCGATGCGGGCCACGATCAGGATCAGCCCGAGCGCCACCAGCCCCATCCAGATGAAGGCCGCGACGCGCCAGTAGGTCAGCATGTAGATGTCGACGTAGAGATCGAGCCGGAGGATGGAGGACGCGACCAGCAGGACGTTCTGGCCGACCCAGAGATAGACCAGCGGCCGGATTACCCTCGATTTTTCCGCAGGTCCCCCCGGCCGCATCGCGACCAGCACGAAGCCGGCGGCGAGCAGGGCGGTTGCGATCAGCGGATAGGCGCCGCGATGGGCGTAGGCCGCGTAGGTCATGTTGGCCGGGAGGGCGACATGTCCCCAGAGATAGAGGCCGTCGAGGACGGACTGCGCCGCAAATAGCAGGTTGAACAGGATCAGCGAGCGCAGGACGGTGGCGGGGCCGAGGAATTCGGCGGAGACGAAGGGCGGGAGCGGCGGCGGCACGGGTCCATCGGCCGCCTTCGCCGTGGCAACGTTCCGGCGCCGCCAGCGCACATGGATGAACGGCCAGACCAGCGCAAGCATCGAGACCCAGAACAGGACGCGCCACACGCGGACATAGCCGAAGGCAACCTTGGGATTGAGCAGCGAAACCCACTGCTCGATCACGGGATTGGCCGCCGCGAACAATGCGACGAACACGGTGCCGAGCGCCGCCGGCAATAGCCAGAGCGCGACGCCTTGGGTGAAGGCCGAGATGTTGAAAATCTGGAGCGCCTCGGGGAAGAACCTGAAGGGGCCGAGCAGGACGAAGTTGCGCAGCGCCCGGGCTCGGTCGGCGAGATCGGTCGTTTCCGCATTCGTCACGAGCAGCAGCGCCACCGCCAGCGAGGTGGCGAGGATCAGGAACGACAGCGTGTTGAGCTCCTCGACGGCAGGTACGAGGCCGGCAACGAGAACGGCTGCGCCGACCGCCGCGCGTGACAGGTCCAGTGACGCGCGGTTGAACAGGGCCGACGTGGACGCAACCGCGATCGCAAACAGCGTGAACGACAGTCCGATCCGCTCGCTATAGAACAGCCAGTCGGCGAGCGCGGCCAGCGCCAGCGCGCAGCCGAGCTTGGCCGGAATGGCAGAATGCCCGTCCGGCTGGATGTCCGCTGCGATCGTCGAAGCCAGGCTCGTCATGTCCAAAAGACCTTTCGTAATGGTTGGCATGGCGAAGTCTGAACGGCGCTTGTGCAGAAGGCGGGCCCATCGTCTGCACGGCTTCAGGAGTCTTTTGCAGATTTCGTGCAGCTGCGCGTTTGTCTCTCGCGCGGCATGGCTCGCTTTGTTAGTTGCGAAGCATTCGCCACTCATCGCGTGTGACGCATCATGCAATTTCTTCGCCGAACCGGTCTCATCCTGCTGTGGCTGGCCGCGCCCATCGCTGCATTCGCGGCTCTCAACAAGAATGATCCCTATCTGCTCGCGCTGCGCGGCGCCGGAAACGTCTTCCTTGTCGTCGCAAGCGTGATGATCGTCGTGGTCCTGCTGCGGGGAGGGCGCTGGCGCACCTTCGGCGGCAAGGCGCTCGTCATGTTCTGGTGCCTGCCGCCGGTCCTGATGTCCGCCGCGCATTTGACCTTCGAGCTGCGCAAGCACGACGTTCTCGGCACCGGCGTCGCCGAGGCGCGGCAGCTCGGGCCTCATTTCATGGTCGGCTATTCCTCTTTTCCCGAGGTCGCGCGCCTCGCCGAGCTCGGGCTGATCGGCGGCGTCTATGTCACCCGGCGCAATATTCGGGGACGGACCGTCGAGGCGCTGCGCGCCGAGATCGCGTCGCTCCAGGATATCAGGCGCGCAGCCGGCCTGCCGCCGCTCCGCATCGCTGCGGACCAAGAGGGAGGCATCGTCGGACATCTTTCACCGCCGCTGACAAAGCTACCGGCGCTGGCGACGCTTGCCGGGCTTGCGCCCGACGACCAGCAGGCGAAGGCCGAAGAGTTCGGCCGCATTCACGGGCGCGAGCTTGCCGGGCTCGGCGTCAACCTCAATCTCGCGCCGGTGCTCGACCTCAAGCCGCCGGCACGGCGCAACCGTCTCGATTTCCATACGCTGATAGGGCAGCGCGCAATCGCGTCCGATCCCGCCGTCGTCAGCACCATCGCGCGTGCCTATGTGCGCGGCCTGGAGGAATCCGGCGTCGGTGCCACGCTGAAGCATTTTCCGGGCATCGGCCGAGTGCGCAGCGATACCCACCACTTCAGCGCCCGTCTCGATACGCCGGTGCCGGAGCTAGAAGCAACCGACTGGCTCCCGTTCCGGCAGGTGCTGTCGCACTCGCGCAGCGCGTTGATGGTCGGTCATGTCACGCTCACCGCCGTCGACCCCGATCGCGCCGCCTCGCATTCAAAGCGTGTCGTCGAGGGCATCGTTCGCGAGCGGTGGGGTTACCAGGGCGTGGTCATGACCGACGATCTCGTCATGGGCGCGATCTACCAGAACGACGTCTGCAAGGCCGTGGTCGAAGCGATCAATGCCGGTGTCGATGTGCTGCTGGTCGCCTATGACGGCGTGCAGTTCTATCGGGTGTTTGCCTGTGCTCTCGAGGGATCGCGGCAGGGCAAGCTCGACGCCGCAATGCTGCGCGCGAGTGCGGCGCGACTGGAGAAGGGCCTTCCGGCCGCGCAGGCGCAGACCGTGTCTCGCGCGGTCAGCACTGCCGGTCGGAACCAGTCGCATATCGAATGATCGGGCAAAACCGCCCCGCGCGACGGCGCGAGGCGGTTTGGTTCGGCTCGTTCGTGCGCCCGCTCGGGTGCTCCTTATTCGGCCTGCTCTAGCGCAGAGGGCATCTTCGCGACCGACATCAGTGATCGCGCGATCTGGTTGAGCAGGAGATCCGAATTCTCCTCCTCCGCCAGCGACTTGGACAGCAGGGCGACGACCGCGCTGTGGCGGAGCTGCTGGGCGAGGTTGCGCGCCGTGGTATAGCCGGACATCTCGTAGTGTTCGACGCGCTGGGCCGCAGAGATCAGCGCGAGGTCGGCGGCCGCGTCCTCCTTCTCTTCGCCCTCCTTCATGACTTCCTGGCCTTCCTCGATCAGGCCCATCATGCCCTTGCAGGGCTTGGCGCGGGCGTTCTCGCCGAGGAGCTCGAAGCATTCGTTGATGCGCTCGACCTGGTTCTCGGTCTCGACCAGGTGCTGCTCGAACAGCTCCCGCAACTGGTCGAAGCGGGCGGCCTGGGCCATCTTGGGCAGCGCCTTGGTCAGTTGCTTCTCGGCATGGAGAATGTCACGCAGCTCGTGGAGCAGGAGGTCGGTCAGGCCGGCCTCGTCGACGGGCGGCGAGCTTTCCGTGACGATCGACGGGGCAGCGCCGGGATCGGAAGACTGCATGGCAGGGGATTCCGTGAACACCCAGTCTTCACCTTCATTCCAGGGGCCGCGGGTGTCGATTTCGCCGTGATCGCCGCTGCCAGTGGAGTCGTTGAAGTACTGGTTCACAAGACCCGGCGTCGGAGCGATCCTGCCGACGCTGAAGGCCGGCTTGGACAGGCTTTCGAGCGCGCGCGCGAACGCCTTCATATGCGTGATCTCGCGCGTCATCAGGAACTGCAGCGCGTCCTTGCTGCCGGCGTCGTCGCAGAAATTGATCAGTCGCTCGTAGACGATCTTCGCACGGGCTTCGGCGGCGATGTTGCTGCGGAGATCGACGTCGAGCTCGCCGGTGATCTTGAGATAGTCGGCGGTCCAGGGATTGCCCTGCGAATTGAACAGATTGACGCCGCCCCCGCCGGCGATCGCAATCAGCGGATCAGCCTCGGCCGCCTGGCGGTCGTTCTTCGAGGGCGCAAGATGCATGCGGGCAAAGCAGCCGACGACTTCGAGATGGCTGAGCTCTTCGGTGCCGATATCCATCAAGAGGTCCTTGCGATCGGGATCCTCGCAATTCAGCCCCTGAATCGAATATTGCATGGCAGCCGCAAGTTCGCCATTGGCGCCGCCGAACTGCTCGAGGAGCATATTGCCGAAGCGCGGATCGGGTTCGTCGACGCGTACGGTGAACATCAGCTTCTTGACATGGTGATACATGGAAGGGCTCGCGCTGTGAGGGAATCTACGCGCGACAACGGGCCCTCGGAATGTTCGTTCCTCGCCATCCGCGAGATTCAGATTGGGGCGCGCAACCTGACGTCAGGTCGGAGCGTCTATGTCAGCGGGCTTGCCTTGTGCGCTGCTTGCGCGATCAGTCCGTCGATCGTCGCGCGCACGAGGGTCGCGATTTCCATGCGAAGGGCCGGCAGCGGCACGGCAACCAGCTTCTGCTCGAGTCCGAGCGCCACCATGCCATGCACGGCCGAAAACAGGCTGCGGGCGGTGATGCCGAGTTCCTCCGGGCTCCGCTCTGGAAACAGCGCGGCCAGCGGCTGGTAGATGTGGCGGAACAGCTGCATCTGGTCGCGGACGGACCAATCCGGGACGAGCTTGTCGGCTGCCATGCGGTGTTCGAACAGCGCGCGCCAGAGCTGGAGGTTCGCGGATGCGAAATCACAAGAGGTGATCGCGATGCAGATTGGCTCGTCTTCGCGGATTCGCCGGTTTTTGAAGGGTTCGCATCAAGCAAATCAAAGGCTTAGCTCAAAAGGTCTTCACTACGGTGGTTCTGTTCCCTCGCGACCGCCGAGAGATTGGCCGAGCAGCCTTTGCCCAAGACGACGGTAGACGATGTGCTCGCCCGGCTGAAGGCCAAGCGCGCGCCGGTTGCCTGACCCCGGATCCCATCATCACTCGCACCAACAGGAGTCCATCATGAATCAGAACGGCCAGCCCCACAGCAGCGCCTGGGTCACCTTCACCTACGCGTCTTTCGCAGCCTCCGCCTTCCTCGTCGCCATCGGCGTATTCTTCCTGCCGATCGACGTCTGGATGAAGGGCTATCACCATGGGCATCGTCATGCTCGTCCAGACCTGCATCACGCTCACCAAGACCGTGCGCGACAATCACGAGAGCAGCCGGCTGGTCAATCGCATCGAGGACGCCAAGGCCGAGCGGTTGCTGATGGA
>JAEYTQ010000294.1 GCA_023433965.1 Pseudomonadota bacterium
TTTAGGCGCTGGGGGTGCCGATTTGAAGTTCCGGCCGTGGCGCACGCACAGGGAGGCCGGCGCAGTTCCCGGTAACGCTTGCTTAAGCCTGTTAACAGCACGGTAACCCGGCTTAACAGCCCTTTAACTTAAAACTCTCGATAAATCTTACGCGAAAAAGTGGTGGTTCCGTAGCCATGCGGTCTGGCCTCGCGTGGCGGCGCAGGCATCGCACGGGTTGCGGCAGTTGCGTTGGAGTGAGTGATGAAGAGGCTCGTTGTGGGCGCAGCCGCGTTGGTTGGCGCCGGCTGGACGGCTTCGGCAGGGGCCGCCGATCTCAATTACGGGCAGCGTGCGCCCTATACGGTCAATCAGCCGCTCAATGCCTATAGCTGGGCAGGTCCCTATCTCGGCGGCAATATCGGCTACGAATGGGGCTCGGTCGACCGCAACCCCACCAAGCCCTCCGGTTTCGTCGGCGGCGTGCAGGCTGGCTACAATTTCCAGAGCGGCCCATGGGTGTTCGGTGTCGAGGGCGACATCCAGGCGGCCGGCGCCGATGACACCTTCGCGCCCTGGAAATTCTCCAATCCGTGGTTCGGCACCCTGCGCGGGCGCGCCGGCTATGCGCTCAACAATGTGCTGTTTTACGGCACAGCCGGTCTCGCGTTCGGCGAGTTGCGCGCGCAGACCTTCGGCTGGACGGAGTCGCACACCACCGCCGGCTGGACTATCGGCGCTGGTGCGGAGGTGGGCCTTGCGCCGAACTGGAGCGCCAAGCTCGAATATCTCTACATCGATTTGTCGACGAGCCAGTTCGCAATTACCGGCGTGTCGAACGGCTACAGCGCCAGCGTTGTCCGCGCAGGCGTGAACTATCGCTTCTGAGATCCAAAGAAGAAAATACCGGACCAGCCTCCCGGCCGCTCGCGGCCGGGATTATTTCTGCGTCTGGCCCGCTAGGAAAGGATCACCAAATTGACCGCCTTTGGTCCCTTCCCCTTCTTGTCCGGTTCGACCTCGAAAGTGATACGCTGTCCTTCGGCAAGATCCTTCAGTCCCGCCCGCTCCACAGCGGTGATGTGAACGAAGACATCGCGACCGCCGTCGTCGGGCTTGATGAAGCCGTAGCCGCGCTCGCCGTTGAAGAACTTGACCGTTCCCGTCATGGCCATCGGGAAACTCCCCCTCATTGCTCCTCCGCCGCGACGCAGACTCACGTCGCGGCATGACCGGGCCTTACGAAGCCCGGGAGCTGGCCATCCTTGGACGGACCTGATCGGTCCGGCGGGATCTTTCTTAGGGCCTTCACTCCGCCGCAACCATTCGCGGAAGCGGAACGTAAAGCCAGTCACGGAAACAGCATAATACGGTTCTCTGCAGATTGACTACCGGTCCTGCATATTTTTCCCAAGAATGCCGGAGCGTTACGGCTTGGCTTCAGGGCTTCGGCACTTCCAATCGGAATCTGGCAGCTCCGCCCTGGCCGAGCGGCATCTCCAGCTCGGGCAGGATCGTCTTGAGCTCGCCTTGCAGCGTGTAAGGCGGATTGACGATCAGAAGTCCCGTGGAGGTGAGTGCGGTACTGCCCGATTGCGGCGCGACGCTGAACTCGAGGCGCAAGCATTTCCCCGGCGGCTTTGCTGCAGCTGCGAGCCGCGCCACCGTGTGAACCAGCGCATCGGTGGCGCGGCGGTTCTTGGCGGGATACCAGATTACGTAAATACCGGTCGGCCATTTCGCGAACGCCGCCGAGAAGGCATCGCCCAGCCGTTCGAATTCGTCCTTCGCCTCGAACGGCGGATCGATCAGCACGAGCCCGCGCCGCTCCTTCGGCGGCACGAAGGCCGGCAGCGCCATCCAGCCGTCGAGATCGACCACGCGCGCCTGCTCGTCGCGGCGCAGCACGTCGATCAGCGCTTTGCGCGCCTTCGGCTCGAGTTCGCAGGCGACGAGCCGGTCTTGCGGCCTCAGCAGGCCGCGCGCAATCAGCGGCGAGCCCGGATAGGCCTTGAGCTCGCCCTTGGGATTGAAGGCGCGGACGATGTCGAGATAGGGCTTGGTCAGCGCCGCACTCTCGTTCGACAGGCGGGCCTGCATCAGCCGTGCAATGCCGGTCAGCCATTCGCCGCCTCGGCGCGCCTCGTCGCCGTCGAGATCGTAGAGGCCGGCGCCGGCATGGGTGTCGATGACGCGGAACGCCGCCGGCTTGTCCTGCAAATAAGTGAGGATGCGCGCCAGCACGATGTGCTTGATGACATCGGTGAAGCTGCCGGCGTGGAAGGCATGGCGGTAGTTCATGGCGGAGAGTTACGACATCGCGCAATGAAAGCAACTCCCGTCATTCCAGGGCGGTGCGCAGCACCGAACCCGGAATCCATTTCGCCGCGTGCTACGTCGGTCGATGGATTCCGGGTTCGTGCTTGGCGCGCCCCGGAATGACGATGTGAGAAAGTTGGCCTAACCGCCCCTGATCGGCGGCATCGTCACCTGCTCGCGGCGGCAGGCGCGGCGCTCGATCTCGTCGCAGGCGCGGAATTGCAGGTCTTTGCTCAGGCAGATGCGGACCTCGGAGAGCCGCGTCCGGTTGCAGGTGACCGAGACGGCGGCATTGCTGAGACCGGGATTGGCCTTGACGAAGGCCTCCTCGACCTCCGCCGGCGCCACGCTCTTGGCCTGCGACAGATCGAGATATTCGGCCGGGATCTTGATCGCGGCGCGGGCCTTCCGGATCATCTCGAAATAGCTGCGACCCTCGAGCCCCGAGCAGGTCCCGTGCTTGTCCCATTCGTTGAAGATCAGGCCCGGCGCCGGCATCAGGTCGAGCATCGAAGAGACGATGTTGCGGTTCAGCCGCGGTGCCGGGCGCTGGCAATATTCGGGAAAGCCGGCCTCATATTGCGGCCACAGCCCATGCACCACGAAGGCATAGGGCCGTCCGCCGCATTGCATGTGCGAGCGGCCGCCGCGCTCGGCCGCTTCTTCGCAGAACGACGGCGACCATGACAGCGCCAGCACATAGAAATCGAACTCGCCCGGCGCGTTCTGCCGCTTGTCCTGGGCCCTTGCGTCACCGGCGATCGAGGCGAGGCCCGCCGAAAGGATCAGCGACAAAGCCAGCGAAATCACGAGGCGGGAGAACGAATGCAATCTGGCATGAAACATGGCGACGCCCCTCAACTAGACTGTGCAAGCAAGCCTAGCAGGCGATGGGAACATTTCAAGAACAAAATTCGGGCGGCTGCCTCTTGGCAACGCGAACGACGCGAATCAGGGCTTTGCGGCCCGGCAGGCCGGATTGTAGGCCCAGTTGCGGTCGACCCCGACCACGCACCATTCCACGCCGTTGCCGTAACCGGCGAAGCCGCCGTCCTCGATCAGCGAGTAATGCACCTTGCGCATCTTGCCGTCGTTGAGCATGGCCTCCGCGGTGCAATAGCGGCGCGGGATGTTGTCGGACTGCCAAGGGCGGAAAGCGACCTCGCGAACGGCGGAGAAGCCGGTGATCTTCAGCGAGGAATTCCAGAACGTGCTTTCCTTTTCCCAGAAC
>JAEYTQ010000350.1 GCA_023433965.1 Pseudomonadota bacterium
GCCTGGCAGAAGGGCGACACCAAGGCCGCGCTCGCGATCCACGACAAGCTGATGCCGCTGCACAACAACCTCTTCATCGAGAGCAACCCGGCGCCGGTCAAGTACGCGATGTCGCTGCTGGGCAAGCTGGACGAGACCTTGCGGCTCCCGATGGTTCCGGTTTCCGAGCCGACGCGGATCGCGGTGCGCAGCGCGATGGTTCACGCCGGCCTGATCAACTGACCCATGAGCCGTTAGGGGAGAGCCTTTCATGAGCGTCGAGGACAGGGGCGCGCGGATGCTCAAGGAATTCCGCGAGTTCGCCATGAAGGGGAACGTCGTCGATCTCGCGGTCGGCGTCATCATTGGCGCGGCCTTCGGCGCCATCGTTGCCTCGCTGGTCGGTGACGTCATCATGCCGATCATCGGTGCCGTCACCGGCGGCCTCGACTTCTCGAACTACTTCATCCCCTTGTCTAAGTCGGTCACCGCCACCAACTTAGCGGATGCCAAAAAGCAAGGCGCCGTGCTTGCTTACGGCAGCTTCCTGACGCTGACGATCAACTTCATGATCGTCGCCTTCGTGCTGTTCCTGGTGATCCGCGCCATGAACACGCTGAAGCGCAGGGAGGAGGCGGCTCCTTCCGCTCCGCCAAAGCCATCGGCCGAGGTCGAACTGCTGACCGAGATCCGCGACCTCCTCAAGAAGTGACGCGCCCGCTTCATCCGAATTGTTAGAATCCGAGCGCATCTCGATCAGGTTTGCCTGTCATGGCCGATAAGAACGAACGTCAGATCAAGGTGATGGCGGAGAACCGCAAGGCCCGCTTCAACTACGCGATCGAGGATACGATCGAGGCGGGCATTGCGCTGACCGGCACCGAGGTCAAGTCGATCCGCAACGGCAAGAGCACGATCGCGGAATCCTATGCCGATTCCAAGAACGGCGAGATCTGGCTGATCAACGCCACCATTCCGGAATATCTGCAAGGAAACCGCTTCAACCACGAGCCCAAGCGGCCGCGAAAGCTGCTGCTGCACCGCCGGCAGATCAACAAGCTGATGGGCGCCGTTGATCGCGAGGGCATGACGCTGATCCCGCTCAAGCTCTATTTCAACGAGCGTGGTCGGGCCAAATTGCAGCTCGCGGTTGCAAAGGGCAAGAAGCTGCACGACAAGCGCGAGAGCGAGAAGAAGCGCGACTGGAGCCGGGAAAAGGGCCGCCTGCTGCGGGCGAGGGGATAGCGCGATGACCCAGCGGAACCTGCTCGAGGTCGATTGGAGCCGGATTCCCGCGCCTTCCGACGACGGCGCCGCCGCACATCTCGAGGGCATGAGGGTGCCGGCAATCAGCCTGCTCGCGACCGACGACACATCGGTCACGCTGTCGGCACTGCGCGGCCGCGTCGTCGTATTCGCCTATCCCCGCACCGGCGAGCCAGGCAAGATCGCGCTGGTCGACGATTGGGACATGATCCCCGGTGCACGCGGGTGCACGCCGCAGACTTGCGCGTTTCGCGATCTGTTCGCCGAGCTGAAGGCCGCCGGCGCCTCGCGCGTGTTCGGCCTCTCGACCCAGAGCAACGCCTACCAGACCGAGATGGCGTCGCGTCTGCATCTGCCGTTCCCCGTGCTGTCGGACGAGAAGCTGGCGCTGACCCACGCGCTGAAGCTGCCGACCATGGAGGTCGCTGGCCTGACGCTGATCAAGCGCCTCGCGCTTGTCATCGACGACGCCAGGATCACGCATGTGTTCTACCCGGTGTTTCCGCCCGACCGGAACGCCGGCGACGTGCTGGACTGGATGAAGGCGAATCCGGCAAAGACCTAGTCAAGATCCGCCTTCACCTTCGCGAACACGCTTCGGAACATGTCCGGCGTCAGCACGCCGGTGTTCGTATTGTAGCGCGAGCAGTGATAGCTGTCGTACAGCTTGAACGCGCCGGCCTGATGCACGGCGCCATGGCCGAAGGGCGCCTGGGAGGCCTTCAGCTTCAGCGGCTTGAGCACGCTGTCGTGCGCAATCCGCCCCAGCGCGATGATCGCCCGCAACTTCGGCATCGCCTCGAGATTGGCGACCAGAAACTGCCGGCAGGTGTTGATCTCCGCCGGCAGGGGCTTGTTCTGCGGCGGCACGCAATGCACGGCATTGGCGATCCGGCAGTCGACCAATTTGAGCCCGTCGTCGGGGCGGGCCTGGTAGCTGCCTTTGGCAAAGCCGTATTCGAGCAGCGTGGCGTAGAGCAGGTCGCCGGCATAATCGCCGGTGAACGGCCGTCCCGTGCGGTTGGCGCCCTGCATTCCCGGCGCGAGGCCCACGATCAGGAGACGCGCGCTGATATCGCCGAACGGCGCAACCGGTGCATTGTGCCAGCCCGGCTCGCGCGCGCGGTTCGCCGCGCGAAAGGCGACGAGGCGCGGGCAGAGCGGACAATCGCGGTCGGGAACGACGGTGGGAGGCTGGCGGCTGGACCGTGCCGCCTCACTCCTCGAAGTCGTCATCGCCCCTCGGCGCCATCGTGGTTGCGCGCTGGAGGAATTGCGGGGCGTGGTGGCGTTCGCCGCGCTCGCCGCGGTCACGCGGAGCGGGGCGTTCGGACGGATCGCGACCGAGCTTCGATTGCAGCTCGACGAGGTCGGTGAAGACGTCGGCCTGGCGGCGCAGCTCGTCGGCGATCATCGGGGGCTGGCTGGCGATGGTGGAGATCACGGTGACGCGCACGCCGCGGCGCTGCACGGCCTCGACCAAGGAGCGGAAGTCGCCGTCGCCCGAGAACAGCACCATCTGGTCGATGTGCTCGGCGAGCTCCATGGCGTCCACGGCGAGCTCGATGTCCATGTTGCCCTTGACCTTGCGGCGGCCCGAGGCGTCGATGAATTCCTTGGTCGCCTTGGTGACGACGGTGTAGCCGTTGTAGTCGAGCCAGTCGATCAGCGGGCGGATCGAGGAGTATTCCTGATCCTCGATGATGGCAGTGTAATAGAAGGCCCGCAACAACGTCCCGCGGCTCTGAAATTCCTTCAGCAGGCGCTTGTAGTCGATGTCGAAGCCCAGAGTTTTCGCCGTCGCGTAGAGATTGGCCCCGTCGATGAAGAGCGCGATCTTGTTGGTCGGAGAAGGTGACATTCAGTTTGCTCGCGTAGTGGTCGTGATTGATCGTTTATTGTTGGCGCGGCGACAGCAAGCCGCGCAGTTCTAGAGTGCCGTCGAGACCCGTCGAAACCGCAATTCCGGAGAAGTCGGGGCAATCAAGGTATAGTTATGGCGGACTTGCATACACCCGGTGCTACCTTCGATGGCAGCCCGGGAAACCACCCATCCCAGCCCCAATGTGGGGGTAGCAGAGCCGTTTGGCGAGGCCAAATCACAAATTGGCCTTGCGAAACCGTCCCGGCCCCTATAACTAGCCCCAATCATCCACATATTTCGTCCCACCCACAACGGAGCGACAGTGCATGGCTCGCGTCACCGTAGAAGATTGTATCGACAAGGTCGACAACCGGTTTGACTTGGTCTTGCTGGCCGCCCACCGTGCTCGCATGATCTCGTCCGGTTCACAACTAACGGTTGACCGCGATAACGACAAGAACCCTGTTGTGTCTTTGCGCGAAATTGCGGAGACGACGGTCTCGCCGGAGGACCTCCGCGAGGAGCTGGTCCACTCGCTCCAGAAGTTCGTCGAGGTCGATGAGCCGGAGCCGGATACGGTGCCGCTGATCGGTTCCGCGGGTGCGAG
>JAEYTQ010000351.1 GCA_023433965.1 Pseudomonadota bacterium
ATCCTGCCGTCCATCACCGCCACGTCGCCGATGGCATCCATCCCACTGGCGGGATCTACCACCCGGCCGCCAGAGATCACGAGACCGCTCATATCGTCACTCCTCCACCCCGCAATCCCATCAAGGCAGATTCCTCAGGAGACCACCACCTCCCCCGAAGCCGACGCAGCATGCTCACAAGGAAGACCATCTAGCGGGCAAAATCGGAGACCCTCGCGGGGCCATGCTCGAGGTGGCTCGGCCTTGCACGCAAGCTCGGTCGCGCATGCGACAAACCCGAATTCTGGAATCCGGCAGCGCAAGTCCCTGCTCTCCCGACGCGGAGCGATCGATGTTCGGCATGACTACCGGAACAAGGCGACAGATATTGCGGGACTGGTGCGAGATCCATTCCATCGAGATCGTCGACTGACCCGGCATTCAATCGAACGCCATGACATGTGCGAGGCGGCTCCGCCGTCATCTCGCCCCCATTGTCCTTCAGAGAGCCGATGGGGCCGTGCTGTCGGGGGCAAAGTTCCGATGGGTTCCTTGTGGTAGATCGACGTATTCTTCGAACAGATCGTTCCATGTCGCGCCGCGCTCTGCTCGGCGGATTCCTCTCCGCAGGCAGTGCGCTTGCGCTCGGCGGATGCGCTGGCCTGGGCGCAACCGGCGCGCGCTACGATGCATCGTCTCTTTCCGTCGATCCGACATTGCTTGTCGCCACCACGCGCAGGCCTCTGAATGGCGCTCGTGCCAAACCGTGGTTTGGCCCCGAGCGTGCGACGAGCATGACGGTCGCGCGGGCCCAGCTGGTGGCCCCGGACGAGAGCCGCCTGTCTCTCGCCTCGGTCGGACTCGGGGGCTGGCGTCTTGATCGGATCGAAACCTTGCCAGCCGATGCCGGCGACCTCGCAGCGCAGGCCGGCGGAGGAGACGTGCTGATCTATGTGCACGGCTTCAAGCAGACATTCGAGACGGCGGTGCTGGACGGCGCTTATCTCTCCGATGCGGTCAGGTTCCGCGGCCGGACCATGGTGTTCGCCTGGCCGTCCAAGGCCGGACTGTTCGACTACGCCTACGATCGCGACAGCGCGATGTGGTCCCGCGACGCTTTCGAGCGCGTGCTCTCCTCGCTCGTGTCGTCGCCGGGCAGCGGACGCGTGCACATCGTCGCGCACAGCATGGGAACCATGCTGACGCTGGAAAGCCTGCGTCAGCTCTACGGCCGCTACGGCGACACGGTCACGAGCAGGATCGGCAGTGTCGTGTTTGCCGCGCCCGACATCGACATGGACGTATTCTCGTCGGCGATCCAGCGCATCGGTCCGCTGGCCGGCAGGATCACCGTGATCGCCTCGACGAACGATCGCGCCCTGGCGCTGTCGGGACAGATCGCGGGTGGGATGACCAGGGTCGGCGCCGCCGAGAAAGCCGCGATCGCGCGGCTCGGCGTGCGCGTGGTCGATGCCTCGCAGGAAGGCTGGGGCATCATCAACCACGACCTGTTCCTGTCGAATGCGGAAGTGCAGCGGGTGATCCGCCGTTCGATCGACGGCACGACGGCGTGAGGGAACGGCGGCACGGCGTCAGGCGATCAAGCGCTGCACCCGGCATTGAAACA
Organism: Pseudomonadota bacterium; assembly: GCA_023433965.1. Taxonomy (GTDB): domain Bacteria; phylum Pseudomonadota; class Alphaproteobacteria; order Rhizobiales; family Xanthobacteraceae; genus Bradyrhizobium. Next base: position 1,607 of record JAEYTQ010000351.1, read on the forward strand.
CAAGTCGAAAAACAACCCCATGCACAGTAGCCATGGGTTTGATTGCATTGCGATTTCTCGATCCGGCCGAATCGGGGCGGCCGGTCACCCTTTCCGACGGCCGTGATCGCCGTTCGTGACGGCCGTCAGCCCGCGACCGCTCGATCCCGGATCGCCTGCGCGCCGGCCAGAATGCCGCGTTGGAGCGCGCGTGCGGCCGGCGAGAGATCGCGCCCGATGCGCCAGATCAGGTAGAGCTCGCGCTCGATCGCCGGCTCGACCAGCTTGCGCCAGGTGAGCACGGGATGGCTGGCCTCAGGCCAGGCCAGGCTCGGCAGCGGTGCGACGCCGACGCCGGCCTCCACCAGCGCCAGCAGCGTCGCCGGATGTTCGGCCTCGTGGATCGGCGTGCCCTGACCGAGCTCGGCGACGCCGCGCTCGATCTCGAGCCGGATCCCGGTGCCCGATGCCATCACGACCAGGCCGGCCTTGGAGGCTTCCGCCCAGCTGACGGCATCGCGCGCGGCGAGAGGATGGTCGCGGCGCATCACCAGCGCGAAACTGTCGACGAGCAGGCGCGAGGCGTCGAGCTCGGGATCGTCGCCGGGAACGTTGGCAATGCCGAGATCGACGTCGCCGCCGCGCAGCGCCGCGAAGATCTGATGCCGCGAGATCTCCTTCAGCGTCACCGCGACCATCGGATGCTCGCGCTGGAACGCGGCGAGCACGCCCGGCATCAGCCGCAGCGCCACCGACGGCACGCAGGCCACCGTGACGTGACCGCGGCGGTGTTCGCGCAGGTCGCGCAAATCCTGGAGCTGGCGATCGAGATCGGCGAGCAGGCGCTGGATGCCCGGCATGAAATCCGCGCCGACCTTGCTGAGCTGAAGCTTTCGCGTGGTGCGATCGAGCAGGCGCACGCGCAAGCCGTCTTGGAGCTGGCGCACCAGCTGGCTGACCGCGGATTGCGACAGGCCCAGCGACCGCGCCGCGGCGCTGAAACTGCCGGTCTCGACGACGCGGACGAAGGCGCGGAGCTGCTTCAGGTCGAGCTGATCTATCAGCATTGCTAATAAATATATCTCTCTATTCCGGATTGCTAATGAAAATTGCCAGTGCAAGGATTTTGGGCGAGCACCGGGAATGATCAGAAATTGAGCAGACGGGACGCTATCCCTCTGTTCTCACGA
>JAEYTQ010000379.1 GCA_023433965.1 Pseudomonadota bacterium
TGTTCGTGATCTCATGGGTCAATCCCGACAAGCGGCTCGGCAACAAGAGCTGGGAAGACTACATGAAGGAAGGCCCGCTCACGGCGATGGACGTGATCGAGAAGGTCACCGGCGAGATGAAGGTGCACACGGCCGGCTATTGCGTCGGCGGCACCATGCTCGCCACCACGCTGGCCTGGCTCGCCGAGAAGCGCCGCCAGCGCGTGGCGTCCGCGACCTTCTTCGCAGCCCAGGTCGACTTCACCCACGCCGGCGATCTCCTCGTGTTCGTCGACGAGGAGCAGATCGCAGCGCTCGAGCAGGACATGAAGACGGCCGGCGTGCTCGAAGGATCGAAGATGGCGATGGCCTTCAACATGCTGCGTTCCAACGACCTGATCTGGTCCTACGTCGTCAGCAACTATCTGAAGGGCCAGCAGCCGAGCGCGTTCGATCTGCTGCACTGGAATTCCGATGCCACGCGGATGACGCAGGCCAACCATTCCTATTATCTGCGCAACTGCTACCTGGAGAACCGGCTCTCCACGGGAACGATGGTGCTCGACAACACGCTGCTCGACCTCTCCAAGGTCAAGGTGCCGGTCTACAATCTCGCCACCCGCGAGGACCACATCGCGCCGGCTGAATCGGTGCTGTACGGTTCGCAGTTCTTCGGCGGGCCGGTGAAATACGTATTGTCGGGTTCGGGCCACATCGCCGGCGTGGTCAATCCGCCGGCCTCGAACAAGTATCAGTACTGGACCAACGACAACATCAAGGACGTCAATATCGCGCAGTGGATGAAGGGCGCCACCGAGCACAAGGGCTCGTGGTGGCCGGACTGGCGCGCGTGGCTGAGCGAACTCGATCCCGAAGAGGTTCCGGCGCGCAGCGTGGGCAGCGAGGCATTCCCGCCGATCGAGGATGCGCCCGGCAGCTATGTCAGGGTTCGCGCGTAGCGGACTCTGCGACGCTCTTGTATAGACGAGCTCTCAACGCAGCTGCGACGACAGAGGGGACCGGACTATGACGCGCGAATTGTTCTGGCTGACACTGACGGTGATCCTGACCGGAATCCTCTGGATTCCCTACATCATCAACCGATGTCAGGTTCGCGGCCTGTCCGGGGCCATGGCCAACCCCTCGCGCAACGACAAGCCGCAGGCGGAGTGGGCGAATCGTCTGATGTTCGCGCACGACAACGCGGTCGAGAACCTCGTGATCTTCGCGCCGCTGGTGCTGATCCTGAACGCGATCGACTATTCGACGAAATGGACCGTGCTCGCCTGCGCCGTTTATTTCTGGTCGCGCGTCGCGCATCTGATCGTCTATGCGATCGGCATCCCGGTGTTCCGTACCCTCGCCTTCACCGTCGGCTTCCTCGCCCAGGCCGTGCTGGCGCTGGCGATCTTCAGGGTGCTGTAGCCTCGTGTCCCGGACAAGGCGCGGCACGTCAGTGACGCGCCGCAGAGCCGGGACCTGGAAAGCAACAAGCGAAGCAAGAATGGGCGCCGGCTCTGCAGCGCATCACTGAAGAAGTGCTGCGCTGCGTCCGGGGCACGAGCGGTGCTTGCCCTACTCCTCCGGCAGGCCCAGCATCAGCCGCATGTTCTGCACGGCGGCGCCCGAGGCGCCTTTGCCGAGATTATCGAGCCGGCCGACCAACACCGCCTGGTGATATTTGTCGCTGGCGAAGACGTAGAGCTCGAGAATGTTGGTCTCGTTGAGCGCCTCCGGCTCGATCCGGCCGCCCTTGGCCGCCTCGTTCTGAAGCGGCATCACCTTGACGTATTTCGAGCCGGCGTAGCGCTTTGCGAGAGCAGCCTGGAGGTCGGCGCCGTTGGGCTTGCCCGGCAGCGTGTCGAGCTGGAGCGGCACCGAGACCAGCATGCCCTGCCGGTAGTTGCCGACCGAAGGAATGAAGATCGGCCGCCGCGTCAGGTTCGAATAGAGCTGCATCTCCGGCAGATGCTTGTGCTCGAAGCCGAGGCCGTAGAGCTCGAAGGCCGGCGCGCTGCCGTCCTCGAAGCTTGCGATCATCGACTTGCCGCCGCCGGAATAGCCGCTCACGGCGTTGACGGTGACGGGATAATCCTGCGGCAGCAGGCCGGCATCGACGATCGGCCGCAGCAGCGCGATCGCGCCGGTCGGATAGCAACCGGGATTGGAGACCTTCCTGGCCGCCTTGATCTTGCCGGCCTGATCCGGAGACAGCTCGGGAAAACCGTAGGCCCAGTCCGGCGCGACCCGGTAGGCGGTCGAGGCGTCGAGCACCTTCGGACCCGCAGCGCCCATGCTGTCGACCAGCGCGACCGTCTCCTTGGCGGCGTCGTCGGGCAGGCAGAGGATGACGAGATCCACCTCCTCCATCAGCGCCTTTTTGGCGGCGGGATCCTTGCGCTTGTCATCGGGAAGCGCCTTCACGACGACGCCGTTCTGGAGCTTGAGCCGCTCGTTGATGCCGAGCCCGGTGGTGCCGGAGCCGCCGTCGACGAAGACGGTGGCGGGCTTCTTGGCAGCGCCCGTGTCCGGGGCTTGCTTGGTGTCAACGAGGCTCATGGCGCGCTCCCTTCGAGCATGTTCGTGTCATCGGCGAAAACTTGTGGCCTAGCCTGCCGCATCAATTGTGCGATCTGCTTTGCATCGTCATCGCCGCCGCTTAGCGCATCGGCAATCGCCGCATAATCGGCGTCGGACTTGTGCTGGTTCAGTTTGAAGCTGCCCTCGATCTCCTCGACCGTCATCACCAGTCCGACGATCGCCTTCTTCATCGCCTCTAGCCGGCCCGCGGTCATCTTGCCTGACGTCCACGGCTTCTTCGGCAACAGCCAGCGCTCGAACTTGTCGCTGAGCGTGTCGATCTGCACCGAAAGCTCGTTCTCCGACATCAGCCGCACCGGCCCGCTCAGATGCACCGACTGATAGAGCCAGGTCGGAACCTGGTCCGGCGAGACGTACCAGTCGGGCGATACATAGGCATCGGGACCGTTCACCGCGAGCAGCCAGGACGCATCGCCGCCGGCCAGCTTTAGCAGCGGATTGTGACGGGCGAGATGGAAGGCGGCCTGCGGCGTGCCGTCGGCGGCATAGGTCAGATAGAACGGCAGCGGCGAAGCAACCGGCTTGTGGCCGTCGAAGGCGCACATGGTGCCGAAGCCGCGCTCTTCGGCGAATTTCAGGCTCGCAGCGCGGTCCTGCTTGAAAAAGGGTGGCGTGTACATCGTGGTCTCCTGCTGGGCCTCCTTGGGGGCCGCCGGATCAGATCGCGCTGACAGGAGAGAGAATGCCGCGGATCGGATCCAGCGGCAAAGAC
>JAEYTQ010000618.1 GCA_023433965.1 Pseudomonadota bacterium
TTTGCGGATCGATGTGCTGGTTCGCGATCGAATAGACAATCTTCTGGCCGAGGGCGTCGACGTGGCGATCCGCTTCGGAGACCCCGATGCGCGTGGACTGGACAAGAAGGCGATCCTTCAGAGCCGCGTGGTGACATGCGCGACCCCCGCCTATCTTGCGGCGCACGGGATGCCCGAGGCGCCGGAGGATATCGCCGCCGAACACAGCTGCGTCCGCCTGATCGACGATGTCACCGGCAAGCCGCACAGCTGGGACTTCCTGAACGATGCCGGCGAGACCCGATCGATCGGGCCGGATTGCAGCCTCGTCGTCAACGACGCGCCGCTGCTGGTGGCAGGCGCACTGAATCATGTCGGCATCGTCCGGCTTCTCGACTTCATTGCCGAGGAGCATCTGCGTGCCGGGCGGCTGGTCGAGGTGCTGCCGACGTGGAATCGACGAATGTGGCCTGCCTATCTCTACACGCCCGAAACCGCGCACCCGTCTCCCGCCATCCAGGCGTTCAAGCGCTTCGTCCTCGAGCGCAACTTCGCAAAGGCGCGCACTGACGGATCGTTGACCCACGGGCCCCGCTGACGCGACATTTCGGAGACGAACCAAACAGGGGGGCACGTTATTAACGGAGCGAGTTTCTAACACGGCGGATAGGAGACGCGCGAACATGCCCCCTCGAATGGCGATGCTCATCGCCCTCTGCCTCGCCCTCGCCACGCCGGCTCGAGGCCAAGCACAGGAAAGCATCCGCATGAACCCTTCCGCCGAGGGACAGAATCGGGCCTTCATCAACGCCGCTTTCGAACGCTGGGCTCGCGGAGAGGGAGACATCTTCGCTCTTCTTGCCGATGACGCGAAATGGCAAATCATCGGTTCCGATCCCGACGTCGCAAAGACCTATCATAGCCGGGAAGCGTTATTGAGGGCGGCCGCGCGCCCGCTGGCCGCGCGGCTGAAAACACCGATCAAGCCCACCGTCCGTAAGGTTTGGGCAGACGGAGACGATGTGCTGGTCCATTGGGACGGAAGCGCCGAGCTTCTCAACGGCAACTCCTACCGGAACAGCTATCTGTGGATCATGACGGTCAAAGATCAGCAGATCGTCGGGGTTACCGCGTTCCTTGACATCCCCGCCTTCAAGGCCGCGCTCGCGTTGCCCGCGCGATCCGATTGAGCTTACCAGCCCTTTTCTTTGCATTCTCAAGAGGAAAATCAGTGCCCTGGATCGAAGCGAACGCCGGCGTCCCATTGACGCTCACGGTGAATGGCATCTCACACCGCCTGGAGGTGGATGCACGCGTGACTCTGCTCGACGCCTTGCGCGAGCATCTACGACTGACCGGTACCAAGAAAGGCTGCGACCATGGTCAATGCGGCGCCTGCACCGTGCTGGTGAACGGCCGCCGCATCAACAGCTGCCTTTCACTCGCCGCGATGCACGGCGCGGACGCCATCACCACGATCGAAGGCCTTGGCACCACGGAGGCTCTGCACCCGTTGCAAGCCGCTTTCGTGGCCGCCGACGGATTCCAGTGCGGCTATTGCACCTCTGGCCAGATCTGCTCCGCAATCGGAATGCTCGAGGAATGGCGCGCAGGCTGGCCGAGCCACGTCGGCGAACATGCCGCTGCCGAGCCGATCGACGCAGCCGAGATCCGCGAGCGGATGAGCGGCAATCTTTGTCGCTGCGCCGCCTATCCGCGGATCGTCGAGGCTATCCAACGTCATGCCGCCGACGAAGGAGCCTCAGCATGATGCCCTTTGGCTACCTCCGTGCGGGCAGTGAAGCGGAGGCGCTTCAGGCCGCCGCGGATCGCCCCGGCGCACGCTTTATCGCCGGCGGCACCAACTTGCTGGATCTCATGAAGCTTGGCATCGAGCGGCCACCGCATCTGATCGATCTAGGCGGGCTCGATCTGCGAGCTGTGACGATGACGCCGGACGGCGGCGTGCGTATCGGAGCGCTGGTGACGAACGCCGAGCTGGCGGCGCACCCGCTGGTGCGGGAGCACTATCCGCTGCTGTCGCAGGCGCTCCTTGCGGGGGCGTCAGGCCAGCTGCGCAACAAGGCGACCACCGCCGGCAACCTGCTGCAGCGAACCCGCTGCTACTACTTCTACGACCCTGCTTCACCCTGCAACAAGCGCGAACCGGGGACCGGCTGCGCGGCGATCGGCGGGGTCAACCGGATCATGGCGATCCTCGGCACCTCCGCGCATTGCATCGCGACTCACCCGTCCGATATGGCGGTGGCGATGCGTGCGCTGGATGCGCAGGTCGAGACACGGCGACAGGATGGTCAGATCGAGCTCCGTGCGCTCGATGACCTGTATCGCCTACCGGGCGAAACGCCGCATATCGAGCACACGCTCGCGATGGGTGAACTGATCACCGCCGTCGTGCTTCCCCCGCCGCCGAGAGGCCGACAGCGCTACCGCAAGGTGCGCGATCGAGCGTCCTATGCGTTCGCACTCGTGTCCGTCGCTGCGACGCTTGCGGTCGAAGACGGCCGAATCGCGCAAGCCGCCATGGCCTTTGGCGGCGTCGCTCCCATGCCATGGCGAGACCGCGCGGCGGAGGCAATGCTGATCGGCCAAGCGCCAAGCCAGGCCCTGTTCGACCGCGTCGCCGATGCCGTAACTGCCGAGGCGCAAGGCCATGGCGGCAACGATTTCAAGATAACGCTGCTGCGGCGGACGCTCGTGGCCGGCCTCTTGGACCTGACGGGGAATGCGCAATGACCGAGGCAATCGTCAAGATGGATGCGCCATTCGCGGATAGCCTGCTCGACCGCGCGCCGGCCGCGATCGTCGGCACCGCGCTGCCGCGGATCGACGGAGCGCGCAAGGTGACGGGCTCCGCGCGGTACGCCGCCGAGCATTTTCCGGAGGGCATGGTGCATGGCGTTCTCCTGCGCGCACCACTCGGATGTGGCCGCATCACCGAGGTGGACACTGCGGAGGCCCTGGCGATGCCCGGCGTGCTCGCGGTGATCCGAGA
>JAEYTQ010000475.1 GCA_023433965.1 Pseudomonadota bacterium
CGCTCAAGGTGGCGCTCACCGTCGACGCCGATGACGCCATGCTCGACAACATCATGGACGCGCTCGCGCCGGACGTTTTCCAGCTCCATGGCAAGGAGAGCGTGGCGCGGCTGCGCGACATCAAGGAACGGTTCGGCCGCCCGGTGATGAAGGCGGTGCCGGTCGCGACTTCGGCCGATCTCGCCGTGCTGCCCGGCTACGCCGCGGTCGCCGACCGCATCCTGTTCGATGCGCGCCCGCCTAAGGATGCGACGCGCCCCGGGGGCCTGGGCGAGCCGTTCGACTGGCACCTCTTGGAAAATCTGGACCTGAAACTGCCCTACATGGTCTCGGGCGGGCTGCACGCCGATAATCTCGCTGAGGCCCTTCGCCTCACCCGCGCCGGCGGCGTCGATGTGTCCTCGGGCGTCGAGAGCGCGCCGGGCATCAAGGACCCCCAAATGATCGAGGCCTTCATCCGCGCCACGCGCGCCACCCAACAGTTGAGCGTCCGATGAACATCGCCAAACCAAACTCCTATCGCAGCGGCCCCGACGACCGCGGCCATTTCGGCATCTTCGGCGGCCGCTTCGTCGCCGAAACGCTGATGCCGCTGATCCTCGATCTGGAGAAGGCCTACACCGAAGCCAAGGCCGATCCGGCGTTTCAGGCCGAGATGAACGGCTATCTCAAGAGCTATGTCGGCCGGCCCTCGCCGCTTTATTTCGCCGAACGCCTCAGTGAGCACCTCGGCGGCGCGAAGATCTACCTGAAGCGCGAGGAGCTGAACCACACCGGCTCGCACAAGGTGAACAACGTGCTCGGCCAGATCATGCTGGCACGGCGCATGGGCAAGAAGCGCATCATCGCCGAGACCGGCGCCGGCCAGCACGGCGTCGCCACCGCGACGCTGTGCGCGCGCTTCGGCCTGGATTGCGTGGTCTATATGGGCGCGGTCGACGTCGAGCGGCAGCAGCCCAACGTGATCCGCATGGAGATGCTGGGTGCGACGGTGGTGCCGGTGCAGTCCGGCACGCGCACGCTGAAGGACGCCATGAACGAGGCGCTGCGCGACTGGGTCACCAACGTGTACAACACGTTCTACTGCATCGGCACCGTGGCCGGTCCGCACCCCTATCCGACCTTGGTACGCGACTTCCAGTCGATCATCGGCAACGAGACCAAGGCGCAGATGCAGGAGATCGAGGGCCGCCTGCCGGATTCGCTGGTCGCCTGCATCGGCGGCGGCTCCAACGCGATGGGCCTGTTCCACCCGTTCCTCGACGATCCCTCCGTCGAGATCTTCGGCGTCGAAGCCGCCGGTCACGGCCTGACGCAGCTGCACGCGGCCTCGATCGCGGGCGGCCGTCCCGGCGTGCTCCACGGCAACCGTACCTATCTCCTGATGGACGCCGACGGCCAGATCCAGGACGCACATTCGATCTCGGCCGGCCTCGACTATCCCGGCATCGGCCCCGAGCATTCCTGGCTGCACGAGGTTGGCCGCGTCAATTATCTCTCCGCGACCGACGACGAGGCGCTGGCCGCGTTCCAGCTGCTGTCGAAGCTCGAAGGCATCATCCCCGCGCTCGAGCCTGCGCACGCCATCGCCAAGGTAATGGAGCTCGCGCCGAAGCGGCCGCGGGACCACCTGATGGTCGTCAATCTCTCCGGCCGCGGCGACAAGGACGTCCCGCAAGTCGGCGACATCCTGAGGGGCAAGAAGTGACCACGCGTATCGAAACCCGTTTCGCCGAGCTGAAGCAGCAGGGCCGCGCGGCCTTCGTGACCTTCCTGATGGCCGGCGATCCCGATCCTGCGACCTCGCTCGAGATCATCAAGGCGTTGCCGAAATCGGGCGCCGACGTGATCGAGATCGGCATGCCCTTCACCGATCCGATGGCCGACGGTCCGTCGATTCAGGCAGCCGGCTTGCGCGCGCTCAAGGCCGGCATGACGCTGAAGAAGACGCTCGAGCTGGTGCGCGGTTTCCGCAAGGGCGACAACGCGACCCCGATCGTGCTGATGGGCTATTACAATCCGATCTATATCTACGGCGTCGACAAGTTCCTGGCCGACGCCAAGGGTGCGGGCGTCGACGGCCTCATCATCGTCGATCTGCCGCCAGAGGAGGACAATGAGCTCTGCCTGCCCGCGATGAAAGCCGGCCTGAACTTCATTCGCCTGGCGACGCCGACCACCGACGACAAGCGGTTGCCCGCCGTGCTCGCGAACACATCAGGCTTCGTCTATTACGTCTCGATCGCCGGCATCACCGGCGCAGCGGCGGCGGACGCGAATGCCGTCGGTGAAGCGGTCGCGCGCATCAAGCGGCATACCAAGCTGCCGGTCTGCGTTGGTTTTGGCATCCGCACGCCGGAGGCTGCGGGCGCCATTGCCGAGAAAGCCAATGGCGCGGTGGTCGGCACGGCGCTGGTCGATGCGCTCAAGAACAGCCTCGATGCGGACGGGCGGGCGACCGCCAAAACCGTTAGCGCGGTCGCGGAATTGACGGCGGCGCTGGCCCAGGGCGTCAAGGGCGCGAAACAGGCGGCGGAGTAGGCCATAATTCCGCTTCTCGGGCGGGTGACACGGCGGCTGGCCGGGCATGAGCCCGGCCGCCATATATCCTTTCAGGCGATTCCTCGCGGGATCGCACATCGGAGCAAACCATGAACTGGCTTACCAATGT
>JAEYTQ010000626.1 GCA_023433965.1 Pseudomonadota bacterium
GCCGCCGCCACCTGCGAGAAGCCGATCGAGCCGCTGGTGGAGCTCACCGAGCTCGGCATGGTCGCCGCCAACGTGGTTGCACGGGCGATCGCCCGCGGCGTGTATAGCGCGGCGGCGTTACCGTTCGCGGGCGCGCAGCCGGCGTGGAAAGACAGCTTCCGCTAGAAACGAAGCGGCTGGCACGGCGTTACCTTGACGGCCCAGGGTGAACGCCATGCCGTCTTCCGTGATCCGCTTCTTCCGCTATGCGCCCGACACACGCGAGCTGAAGGTCGCGTTCGTCAGCGGACGCCTCTATGTCTACGAGGACGTTCCACCCGGGGTCGCCGCCGCGTTCAGGGACGTGCGCTCGAAGGGAGTGTTCTTCAACCAGGAAATCCGTGACCGGTATATCTATCGTGACATCACGCACGAACAAGCCGGCTGACTTAGATGCCGCTCACACGCTCATCGACATGGACGAGCCTGCGGCCGCCGAGGCGCTTTGCCCCTGGCCGCCTTGCTGCTGCATCAATTGCGCGAACAGATCATAGGCGGAACGGGCGCTGGAGGCTCCCGGCACGGTCGTCGACATCTTGAAACCGTCGGCATAGGTGACGGTGGTGGTGGTCGAGCCGTCGGCGTTGGTCGTCGTGGTCGAGGTCGATCCGCCGCTCGAGGCGGATGAATCCGAGCCTCCGCCGGAGGCATCGCCCGCGCTGCTCGCCTCGTGCGCAGGGTGGTTATGACGGCCACCCGTCAGCGCCTTATTCATCTCGCCGAGGTTGATGCTGTCGTCCCCATTCGCATCCATCTTCGAGAACACCTCACCGGCCTTCGCCAGATTGGTGCCTCCGGCGCCGAGCGCGTCCTCGAACTCGGACTTGGTGATCTTGCCATCGCCGTCCACGTCGATCTGCGAGAACAGATCTTTCAGGGCGGCCTCCCGACCTTTCGACGTCGGAGACGACGCGTTCGACGACGCCGAGCCGTCGGCCGATTGGCTCTGCGCCGCAAACAGCGCATTCATCGTCTCCGCCGAAATCTGCGGGTATCTGCCTGCGTTGACCGACGAGGTCGGCCCGCTGGTCGTGCTGCCGCTATCGATGGCGAACGGATTGGCCGCGCCGGGCGCGGATCCCGTCTTCTGCGTTGCCGAGGACGATTTCGTATTCGTCAGCGACTGGATCACATCGAGCGCCGTCGAGACGGCGCCAAGGGCGAACAACATTGCACAACTCCAACCGACGCGGGCGCGCCGCGGCAAATGCTCTTCAGGCGAATTCAGCAAGCGTCGTGCCAGCGCGAAAAGCTCAATGAAATCCGCATCAGGCGAGCTGCGCCGGCCGCGGGAACACCGGCAATTCATGCCGATCGCGGCAGAAATTACCGCCCACAGGAAGCTCGCCCCTCCTGCATTGCCCGCTACAAGGGCCCATGTTAGGCGAGGCCATTCGTCGTCCGTCCGCCAAGGGAAAACGCGTCATGACCCAAGCTTTCGTCCCCCGTCCTTTGGCCATCGCGCCCTCGATCCTGGCCTCGGACTTTTCGAAGCTCGGCGAGGAGGTGCGCAGCGTCGACGCCGCCGGCGCCGACTGGATTCATATCGACGTCATGGATGGACATTTCGTTCCGAACATCTCCTACGGTCCTGATGTCATCAAGGCGATGCGCCCGCACACCAGGAAGATCTTCGACGCGCATCTGATGATCTCGCCCTGCGACCCCTATCTGGAGGCCTTCGCGAAAGCCGGCTGCGACCACATCACCGTGCATGCGGAGGCAGGTCCCCATTTGCATCGCTCGCTGCAGGCGATCCGCGCGCTCGGCAAGAAGGCCGGCGTTTCGCTCAATCCGGCGACCCCGATCAGCGCGCTCGAATACGTCCTCGACCTCGTCGATCTCGTGCTGGTGATGTCGGTCAATCCCGGCTTCGGCGGCCAGGCCTTCATCCCCTCCGCGATCGCCAAGATCCGCGACATCCGCGCCATGACGGCGGGCCGCCCGATCGACATCGAGGTCGACGGCGGCGTCGGTCCCGACGTCGCCGGCCCGCTCGCCGCGGCCGGCGCCAACGCCTTCGTCGCCGGCACCTCCGTGTTCAAGGGTGGCACGCAGGAGGCCTACAGGACCAACATCGCGGCGATCCGCAACGCGGCGCTGGAGGCCCGCGGCGAAGCGATTTGAGGCCATCGCCGACCGAACTGGAGCAGCAGCCGCTGCGACCAACGGCAATGGATGAGTTCCGCGCCACTCCGTTTTCCGCCGGCCTGCTTCGCCTTCTCGCCGAGTCCCTGAACGAGGGAGAGCGGGTGATCTGGCGGGGGCAGCCCGACGGCATCGCCCGCGCAGCCATGTGGCGATTTCTCTGGTGGATCGGGTTTCCCTGGCTGCTGCTGACCGTCGTCGCGCTCAGGGCCGGCTGGATCGACCAGGCGGCTCAACCTCTCGCCATGGTCGGGATTGCGATAGTTGCCGCCCCGCTGGTGATGCTGCTGCACGACCTGCAGACGCTTTATGTGATTACCGATCGCCGCGCGCTGATCCTGCGCACCGCCTGGGGCAGACCCACCGTGAGCCAGACCTCGTTCGAGGCAATGGATGCGGTCTTCGAAATCCTCGACATCGGTCGCGGGGCCGGCCACCTCAACTTCGCATCGGGGCAATCGACGCGCTCGCCCGACACCGACTACACCGGGCGCTACGGGTTTCGCTGTGTTCGCAACCCTGCGCACGTCCACGACATCCTCGACGCTGCGCGCAACGGCAAGACACGTCGACCGCATCCGGAAAGATCTGCGGCTTCTGCGGGTCGCGCGGCGAGCAGCGCCTCGAATTGCAACTCGAATCCGTACTCATCCGGACTTCCCTGATTCGCGCAAATCACCGCAAGTGACTCCTGCCTGTTGTCGACGGGAGCACATCATGACGACGACCCTGATTTGGACTGGCGTGGCGTTGTGGTTCGGACTCAATGCGGCGGTTGCGGCTCGCAGCATCTACGCGGCACGACCGTTGAGGGTCGCATCCGCTGGCCGCATCATTCACCTTCATCCTCGCCGGCGGTGATGCCATGCGGCTCGCCCTCGTGAAACGTCAGCCGAAGCGCAGGTGCCGTATTCCGCGGCGCCCGCATCCGAGCCTCGACGATCTCTTCGGCCGCCTCGAGCGCGCCGATCGCACGCTGGACGATGACGCCGGGCTCGACAATTCGGACCTCGATCGTTCGTTTGGCTCGCCGCACCGACACTGAGACTTCTTTTCCGGAACGCCCCATGAAACCGCATTGCCCGAACTGCCTGAAGGAAATGACCAAGGCGTCCGCGTCGCGTAACCTGTTCAATTGCGAGCCCTGCCGCGAGATCATCCAGTATTTCGGCGGCAGCGCCGATCACGGCGAGCCAGCGCCGCAATTCTGCTGGCCGATCCGCCGCAAGCGCGCCGCCCTCGCAGCCTGATCGAGCCCGCACAAACCGGCTTGGCCTATCCCGCCGTTTCGCCGGGATCGCCGGCCATCCGCGGCGGCCGCACCACGGTGACGGTGCAGGTCGCCTCCGAGGCCACCTTGGCCGAGACGCTGCCGAGCAGCGTGCGCTTGAACGAGCTCTGCCGTGCGCCGATGATGACGTGGTCGACCTGGTTGGATTCAGCGAACTCCAGGATCGCGGCGGCGGGATCGACCGCCTCCAGCACGTGAGCCGACAGCCGGCTCTCGTCCAGCTTGAGCGGCGTCGCCCAATGCCTGAGCGCCA
>JAEYTQ010000598.1 GCA_023433965.1 Pseudomonadota bacterium
TTGCCATTGGTCTTGGCGCCGTAGGTCGTGACCACCTTGCCGCGCACCGGCCAACGGAAGGTCGGCAGCGCGCCGGTGGCTTCAGCAGCCTTCGCCGGCGTCTCGGCGGGCTTCTCTTCGACATTGGCAGTCGCCTGCGCCAGACGGGCGCTTTGAACCGGTGCGGCGGCGGCCAGTTTGGTGGCCGGCGCGGGAGCGGCCGCGACGGGCTGGAGCGTCCCGGCAACGGGCGCAGCTGCGACCGGAGCCGCCGGCGCCGCGACGGCAGCGGTCTTGGCTCCGGGCACGGTCAGCCTGGTGCCGAGCTTGAGTTTTGCGGACGCATCGATCCCGTTGGCGCGGGCAAGCTCGGCTGTCGAGATATGGTTCTTCCGGGCAATGCTGGCGAGCGTATCGCCCCGGTTGACGAAATGGGTGCTCGCCGGCGCGGCCATGGCCACGGCGGGCTTGGCGGCCGGCGCAGCCGCGACGGGAGCCATCGCAGGCGCCGGTGCAGCGGCCGTCGCCGGTGACGGAATGATCAGCTGCTGGCCGGGCGAGAGCGCGCGCGGGCCCTTGTAGCCATTGGCCGCGAGGATCGCCTGCGGTGTGACGCGATAGCGCTTGGCGAGCACGTCCAGTGTATCGCTGGTGCCGACGATGATCTTGGTTCCACCGGACGGCTGGGCGGCCGCAACCGAGCGCGGCGGCACGGTGGCCGTGGACTCCAGGTGCGGCTGCGACGGCGGCGCGTAGGAGCTGACACCGCGTCCACCACCGGACACGCCGCCGGAGGCCACGGGATAGGACTGCGGGGCAGCAACTGCAGGCGGAGGCAGCGACTGCGACTGATAATATCCGGGCGGCGTCTGCGGCCGCGCATATTGAGGCAACTCACGCTGTTGCGGCGGCGCCTGCTGCACCGAACCGGTCTGTTCGGACGCGAAGGGATTGGAAAAGTTCGACTGGGACAGGCGCGACGACATGTCGGCGCTGCACCCTGCAAAGCTGAAGGAGATCAGCGCCAGCACCGCGACCTGCGGCACGCGGCGCGAGTAAAGCAACTCGGCGACAGCGGACATGGTTACTCACTCGTACGCAACAGAACTGGTGTTTTAAGTAAACACGCGCCGAGTAAATAACGGCTTAACCCTTCCAATAAGACGTTGGCGGCACAGCCGATCCCCGATTCTACAGTTCCCGTGCCACGCCAGGCAGCGCCGGCACGAAGCGGACCTCGACGAGTTCCTTGCGCTCGATCCCGGCTTCGCTGCGGGTCAGGCGGGTCAGCGTCTGTACGCCCTGATGCGGGCCGACGGGGGCGATCAGGATGCCCCCGACCTCAAGCCGCTCGACCAGGTTCTCCGGGATCTGCTCCATCGCGGCGGTGACGATGATGCGATCGAACAGACCGATATTGGGAGGCAGGTTGAGACCGTCGCCGAGCATCACCTCGACATTGTGACAACCGAGCTTCTCGAGCCGGGCGCGTGCCGTGTCGGCGAGCTTGCGATAGCGCTCGACGGTCAACACCTGGCCGGCGAGCCGCGACAGCACGGCGGCCTGGTAGCCGGAACCAGTACCGATTTCGAGCACCCGGTGCTGCTTCTGGAGCTGGAGCTGCTCGGTCATGTAGGCGACGACGAAGGGCTGGCTGATGGTCTGCCCGCAGGCGATCGGTAGCGCGCTGTCACGATAGGCGCCTTCGCGATCCTCCTCCTCCACGAAAAGCTCGCGCGGTACCTCTTCCATCGTCCGCAGCACGGCTTGGTCGCTGATGCCCCGGCGCCTCAGCGTGAGCTGAAACATCATCTTTTCCGGCGGGTGCTGATCGGAGGTCATTTGCTGCTTCATTCATGTCGTCCGGCGGCCGGCCTGTTGCGCCGCGAGAACCCGAGACGAGAATCTTGTTCCGGCTCAGGAACCCGTGATAACCTTTCGGCGCAGCATTTGACCACAAGCGGGCTTCTATGCGCTAAGCCATTTGCAGATTTGCGACTGCCGAAACGCGCATTGCGTCGCTTATCGTTATCTGCGAACTTTCGCCAGAATGGGCAAGGACTCACCTATGACTGCGACAGGGCTTTCGGGCCGCTCTGTTTTCCTCGTCGAGGACGAGGTCATGATCAGGATGATGGTCGCGGACATGCTCGAGGAGCTGGGCTACAAGGTTGCCGCCGAAGCGGGCGACATCAACGAAGCCATGCGGCTTGCGCAATCCACCGAGTTCGACCTCGCCATCCTGGACGTCAACGTCAACGGCAAGGTCATCTCGCCGGTCGCCGACGTCATCATGGCGAAGGGTTGCCCCTTCATCTTCGCCACTGGTTACGGCTCCTCCGGCCTGCCCGAACAGTACCGTGACCGGCCGGCGCTTCAGAAACCGTTCCAGCTCGACGCGCTCGGCAGGACCATCGAAGCCGCACTCCGCGGCGGCTAGCCCTATTTCAGCGTCGCGCTGAGCTGTTCCGAAAACGCCTCGTTGGTGCGGTTGAGCCTGAGCGGGGTGACCGAAACATAGCGCTCGCGCAGCGCCGCCAGATCGGTGCCGGCGTCGGGCGTATCGAGCATTGCGGTCCGTTCGAAGCCGATCCAGAAATACGGATTGCCGCGGCCGTCCCTGCGCTCGTCGATCTTGAGGAAGCCGAGATTGCGCTTGCCCTGCCGCGTGACGCGGACGCCCTGCACCTCTTCGGGCGCGCAGGATGGGAAGTTGACGTTGATGACCGTGTCCTTGGGAACGCCGGCGGCGATGACCTTGCGCAGGATATCGGGCCCAAAGTTGCGCGCGGTGTCCCACGGCGGCCGGTCGCGTGTCTCGATGCTGAACTCCTGCGACAGCGCAAATGACGGCAACCCCAGGATGGTGCCCTCCAGCGCGCCGGCAATGGTGCCGGAATAGACGACGTCCTCCGCAACGTTACGGCCCTTGTTGACGCCGGACAGCACGACGTCGGGCAGCTTGGCACCGAGGATGTGGCGGGCCCCCATGATGACGCAGTCCGTCGGCGTGCCGCGCACGGCAAAATGGCGAGGGCCGACCTCGCGCAGGCGCAACGGATCGTTCAACGACAGCGAATGCGAAACGCCGGACTGGTCGAGCTCGGGCGCCACCACCCAGACATCATCGGACAAGGCGCGCGCGATCTCCTCCACGACCTTGAGGCCGGGAGCGTGAATACCGTCGTCATTGGTGCAGAGAATGCGCATGCGAAAGGTTCGTTTCCTGAAAACGGGGTCCGAGCCGTCTTATCCGGCCAGGGCCGATCAGGCAAACCTGACGATTGCAGTCCGGGTCCCAGTTCCCAGGTTTGGCGCCGCTAGCGGCGAATGCGCCATTGCGGCAGGAAGCGCGCGAGCCGGCCTTCCGCACGCAATTGCATCGCCGGGACCACCGGATCCGCCATCGGAGTCTCGATGACGCCGAGTGCTTTCAACTGAGCGACCAACGGGTCGGATGCCGGTGCCTGCGGGAAGCGCTCGCGCGCCGTTGTCAGCGCCTTGTCGAAGTCGGCAGCATTGACGCCGGGCTTGGCCCGCCGGCTCTGCACGAGATCGTCGTCCCAAAGCCGGGCGATCTCGATGTCGAGCACGCCGCGCAGGCGTTGATCGATGGCCTGGATCCCGGCCCCCGTCACCGCCCATTGTCGGCCGACCCAGAATATGTCGCGGTGCAAGGCCATGAACGTTGGGTTGGGGCTCGCATGGAGGGGCCGGCAGGATAGCCGGCCGCCCGATGTTCGCAAGCCTACTCCCGCGCGATCACCTTCAGCCCGCCCATATAGGGCTGGAGCACTTCGGGCACCGCAATCGAGCCGTCCGCTTGCTGATAGGTCTCCATCACGGCAATCAGCGCGCGGCCGACCGCGGTGCCGGAGCCGTTCAGCGTATGGACGAAGCGCGGCTTACCGTCGGGTCCGCGCGAGCGCGCATCCATGCGGCGGGCCTGGAAGTCGCCGCAGACCGAGCAGCTCGATATCTCCCGGAACATGCCGCCGTCGCCCTGCCCGGGCATCCAGACCTCGATGTCATAGGTTTTTTGCGACGAGAAGCCCATATCGCCGGCGCAGAGCGTCATCACGCGATAATGCAGATCGAGCTTCTGCAGCACCTGCTCGGCGCAGGACAGCATCCGCTCCAACTCGTCCTTGCTCACTTCCGGCGTGGTGATCGACACCAGCTCGACCTTGGTGAACTGGTGCTGGCGGATCATGCCGCGGGTGTCGCGGCCCGCGGCCCCCGCCTCAGCGCGGAAGCACGGCGTCAGCGCGGTGAGGCGCATCGGCAGCTGCTTCTCGTCGAGGATGGATTCGCGCGCGAGATTGGTCAGCGAGACTTCTGCGGTCGGGATCAGGCCGAGGCGCTCGGTCTTCAACCGCTCATGGTCGGGCGAGGCGAGCAGTTCGCCCTTGATCGCCCAGAACTGATCGTCCTCGAACTTCGGCAATTGCCCGGTGCCGAACATCACCTCGTTGCGGACCAAGAGCGGCGGATTGATCTCGGTGTAGCCGTGCTCGGTCGTGTGCAGATCCAGCATGAACTGGCCGATTGCGCGTTCGAGCCGCGCCAGCCCCTTCTTCAACACGACGAAGCGCGCGCCGGAGAGCTTTGCCGCCGCCTCGAAATCCATGTCGCCGAGCGCGGTGCCGAGATCGTCATGCAGCTTCGGCGCGAAACTGTAGTCGCGCCTGTTGCCGAACACATGGTGCTGCATGTTGCCGTGCTCGTCGACGCCGTCGGGCACGTCGTCGAACGGAATGTTCGGGATCGCCGACAACTCCTTGGTCAGGTCCTCGTCGGCAGCCTTTGCCGCGGCTTCGAGCTCCGGCATGGTGGTCTTGAGCTCGGCGACCTCCGCCATCAGCTTGGCGGCACGCGCCTCGTCCTTGGCCTTCTTGGCATCGCCGATTTCCTTCGAGGCCGCATTGCGCCGCGCCTGCGCCTGCTCGGAGGCGAGGATCGCTGCACGACGCCTTTCGTCGATCGCCAGCAGTGCCGCCGACATCGGCTTCAACCCGCGCCGTGCGAGGCCGGCGTCGAATGCTTGCGGATTGTCGCGGATCGATTTGATGTCGTGCATGGCTGTGGTCCTGGATCGGCGCGTAAACGTACACGGGAGACGTCGTACGGCAGCGCGCCTCCCCTAGCACAGCTGTCATCATCCGCGAAGGCGGATGATCCAGTATTCCAGTGACGGCAGTGATTCTACGACAGGCCGCGGCGTACTGGATTCCCGCCTGCGCGGGGAATGACGGCGGGGTTGGCCGCCTACTCCGCCGGATTGGCCGGCGTCGAGACGTCGGTGCCGGTCGCAGTCTGCGCGGCTGCCGCCTTCCTCTCCACCATCGCCACCGCGAGGATCGAGCCCTCGTAGAGCGCCATGAGCGGAAATGCCAGGGAGCACTGGCTGAGCACGTCGGGCGGCGTCAGCACGGCCGCGATGACGAAGGCCATGACGATGAAATAGCGGCGCTTCTCACGCAGCATCTTCGAGCTGACGACGCCGATGCGCCCGAGCAGCGTCAGGATCACCGGAAGCTGGAAGGCGATTCCGAAGGCGAAGATCAGCGACATCATCAGCGACAGATATTCGCCGACCTTGGGCAGTAGCTGGATTTGTGCGGTCTCGTCGCTGCCGGCCTGCTGCATGCCGAGCGAGAAACGCACCAGCATCGGCAGCACGACGAAATAGACCAGCGCCGCGCCCAGCACGAAAAAGAACGGGGTCGCGACCAGATACGGCAGGAAGGCCTGCTTCTCGTGCTTGTAGAGCCCGGGCGCGACGAACTTGTAGATCTGCGTCGCGATGATCGGGAATGAGATGAAGCCGGCGCCGAACAGCGCGAGCTTCAGCTGCGTGATGAAATATTCCAGCAGCGCCGTGTAGATGAACTTGGAATTCTCGGGGCCCGCAACCCACACGAACGGCCAGACCAGCACGTTGTAGATCTGCTTGGCGAAGAAGAAGCAGAAAATGAAGGCAATGCCGAAGCCGAGCAGCGCCTTGATCAGCCGCGAGCGCAGCTCGATCAGATGGTCCATCAGCGGGGCTTTGCTGGCTTCGATGTCGGCGTCGGTCATGACGCTTTGGCGTCCTTGATCGCCTCGGATGGCGCGGTGTCCTGGGCGACCGCTGCCTGCTCGACCTCATGGGTGATCGCGAGCGGCTCGTTCGCAACCGTATGCGTCTCGGCCTCCACAAACGTCGCGGGTGTCGGCGCTTCCGGAGTCGTGGGTGTCGACGGCGGTTCGACGGCGGCCGTCGCCGAGGTCTCGGCGGGCTTGTCCAGCGCATCGACGCGGAGAGCGTCGCTGACGTCCTTCTGGAGCGAGGTCAGGGGATTGAAGCCGGTCGCGGCTTCCTTGACCTCGTCGAAACTCTTCTTGAGGTCGGCCATCTCCGCTTCGCGCATCGCTTCCTGGAACTGGCCCTGGAATTCGGCGGCCATCTTGCGCGCCTTGCCCATCCATTGTCCGACCATGCGCAGCACGCCCGGCAGCTCTTTCGGGCCGATGGCGATCAGGGCCACGACCCCGACGAGGACCAGTTCACTCCACCCGATGTCGAACATGAAGTCTTCCGTTCACGCGGAGCCGCGCAGTCGGCCCAATCCCTTGCGCGCAGGATCGGGCCGCTACCCGCGTCTCGCGTGCTTCCTCCGGCTCAGACGGCCTTGCTGCCGACGTCGGACCGCGACGCGGTGGGCGCGCCATTGTGCTCGATGGACTTTGCCGGCTCGGGCTTCTCGGCGGGCTTGTCCTCGTCCTGCATGCCCTTCTTGAACGCCTTGATGCCCTGCGCCACGTCGCCCATCAGATCCGAAATCTTGCCGCGGCCGAACAGCAGCAGGACCACTGCGATCACCAGGATCCAGTGCCAAATGCTGAGTGAACCCATCCTGCAACCCTCCAAACGCGCATGGCCGGGGGACCCGGCCGATCTTCACCGAAACCTAGGCTTGGCAGGCCTCAAAAACAAGGACCAAGGCAACGCCAATTCGCTGTCGGCGCTAGGTAATCTTGCTAGTGTTAATCGGTCGCAGGC
>JAEYTQ010000600.1 GCA_023433965.1 Pseudomonadota bacterium
CGGTGCGCTTGGCCAACTCCTCCGAAAACTGGAAGCAGGCGCGCGGGCTCGCCGAATCCGAGTCGACGGTATAGTCGAGCAGCCGGAAGCCGTGCTCGTCGCGCATCTTTTCATATTGGCCGCGGACCTCGGCGACCTCACGCATGTCGAGCGACAGCCGCAGCGCGTCCAGCGCCGGCCGCCACAGCTTGCGATCGGCCAGCGCCTTGCCCAGCGTGGCGAGCGCGTCGGCCTCCTCGCCCGCATTACCGGCGCGCTGATAGGCGATGTAAGCCGCGGTCGAGGCGCGCTCCAGCAGGAAAGTCTGCTCGCTCGAGCTCTTCGGCGAGATCTGGAAAATGACCCTGGCGAGCCGCAACCAGTTGCCGGCATCCTCGGGCGTGGTCGCAGCGATCTGGCCGAGCACCGACAGGCCGGTGCGATAATCATTGCGGCGGAAGGCGGCGTCGGCGTCCGTCTTGAGCGTCGCGTTGGACTTGGCGACCGGCCCCGCCTCGCTCTTGATCTGGGCCTCCAGCTTGATGGCAGAATCGGCAAGATCGTCGCGCTTGAAGGCTTTGTCGGCGGCCTGCGCTGTGACAAGGCCGAGCGCCAGCGCGGCGCAGATTGTGACGGCGCGAACAAGACCGAACATGGAGGACTCCCGGAAATCGCGGACGAACCGCGGCGGCAAATGAAATGCGCGGAAAGGTGACGGACTCAAGGCGATGGAACCAGATCTGTTAATCGTCGCATTCGCCATGAGGCAAGCCCAGAAGGAGACCGGTCGAGATACCGCCGCGCTCGCCGTCCTGATGGCGCAGCATGACCTGACCGGTCGTCCGGCGGCGGTGTCCCGGAAGCTGTTCAGCGTTCCCGGCGATGTGATCCATCGTCCAGTCCGCTGCCGCTCCACCCGGCACCCTGACACCCCACCGTTCCGCTTTGTCGCTGGATTGAGGAAAACGGTTCGGTTCAGGCTTGGCGAAACACCAGTTTTTTCATATTGGCATGCTAGGTGAACGGCCAGCCGCCTGATACGGCCGGCCAAAGACGGTCCCGTAGCTCAACTGGATAGAGTAGCGGATTTCTACTCCGCGGGTTGCAGGTTCGAGTCCTGCCGGGATCGCCAGTTCATTGATTGCACAGCCTTCACGAACGCGTGGGTAACCATAGACCGGCCTTTGAACGGGGCCGATCGGCCCTATGTAAGCGCCGGGCGAGATGTGCCCGATAGGTTTTGTGAATGCAGCAGTCCGAATTGACGAGAATGGCGATCGCATCCGTGGTCGCGGTCGTTGCCATGTCGTATTTGGCCATCGACGCAGGCGTGGTGACGACCGCTGTGATCACGAGGCCGGTCAAGGTGGTCCAAGCCTCGATCGGTGGCGCGGCAATGGGTCAGCATCACCTCGCCTTCGCCGTTCAGGAGTGGACGCGCCGCGGCCAAGATAAGCCGGATTCTGAGCACAAGCCGCAGCTGGAGCATTGCCTGGCGGTCGACTGATCGAAGCGCCCCTCCACAATCGGCGAGGCATTCATTCTCCCGTCTGGTGCGCCAGCCACCAGTGCGCAATTGCGCCGGCGAGATCGTTCCAAAGCTCGGTCGGAAGATCAGGGACCGCGACCCGGACGCTGTACTGGTCCGTGGTCGCGTCATGAAACCATTCCGTCGCGGCGAAATCGAAGCCGAAGCTGCCGGCGTGACGGATTGGTAAACCCTGCCCGCGCAATTCGCAGCTCATGTCTTCGGCGGCCTGACGCGCGGCCGCCTCGTCGAGCGGGCGCTTGCCCCGGAGAGTGACATAGAGACCGTGGGCGAAATGAAGCTCGGCCGAGAGCGTCGGCAGCGCCGCGGCAAAAAATCGAGCTGTGCTTCGGCCGTTGCGCAAGATCGCCGCCACCCGCCGCTTCGTCAGCGCCCAGTACGCCGCGCTGCCCGCGAAGGGCGGGAAGTGGGCCGGCAGCGCCGCGCCGCCGAGCAGCCGAACCGCGTTCCGGGTTTCGGACGCGAGATGGGCCCATTCAGCGCCCCCTGCCCGCGACCGGTGCTCATGCTCATCCACGAAAACGGCTGAGCCCAGGCGGCCGTATTCCGCTCCCAGCGAATCGAGCTTGTTGTGACTTCGCACCAGCACCAGCGGAAGTCCGCATCGGCGGGCCCATCTCAGGACACGCCTGATGCGGCCTGACCTGCCGGCGAAGCACGTCGTGTCGAAAACCAGGAGATCGAGGGTCGAGCCGTCACAGCGCAGCGCGGCTTCGAAAGCGCCGGCGAGCGAGCAGGAATCCAACAGCAGGATCCGCGGCGTACTGCCTGCCGAAAACGCCTCGCCTAGCGGCAGCTTCAAGGTCTCGATGCGCAGCTGAGGAATGAAGCCCCTGACCAGCTCCAGCGTCTCACCGTAGGAGCCGGGAAGCACCAGAATGTCGGCCTTCCCGACGATGTGCGCTGAGGCGAGCAGCACAGCGGAGATTGCCGCCATCCCCGAAGCGGTGTAGATCGCCGTGCCGGCGCTGCAGCCATCCAGTTCGTAAAACGAAGGACCGCGGACCGCCAGATCTGCCCGCTGATAGTCGTAGCTGAACTCGAACGGGCCGCGGGCAGGAT
>JAEYTQ010000602.1 GCA_023433965.1 Pseudomonadota bacterium
CGGCGACGACCTCAAGGAGGTCACCCTCGAGCCGCCGGGAGCCCGGGCCAAATAACGGCAGGCGTGCCCCCGGCACCAACGGCGCGAAAAGCCCATTGACGGGTGCAAGACTCTCCCGCATAAGTCGCCCCCATGTTCACGACCACCAAACGCACGACCAAAACCACCACGGCCTCAGGGGCCCGGGGAGGCGTGCGCGCGTAGGTCGTCGACTTAGAACGCATCAGCTCTACGGCAAGCCCCGCCCTCGATGGTCGGGGCTTTTTTATTGTCTCATTCGCAAATTCAATGGAGGCTTAAGTGAGTAACGATCCCGTCGTCGCGATTGTCGGCGTCACAGGTGCGGTGGGCGCCGAATTCATCGCCACCATGGACAAGCGCGGCTTTCGCGTCGGTAAGCTCAAGGCGCTCGCCAGCGCCCGCTCGGCCGGCAAGACGGTGTCGTTCCGCGGCAAGGATGTCGTCATCGAGGAATTGACCGAGCGCTCCTTCGGGGGTGTCGACATCGCCCTGTTCTCCGCCGGCGGCAGCATCTCCAGGAAGTTCGCGCCGATCGCGGTCAAGGCCGGTGCCGTCGTGGTCGACAACTCCTCGGCCTTCCGCATGGACCCGAACGTGCCGCTCGTGATCCCCGAGATCAACGCGAACCGCATCCGTGAGCACAAGGGCATCATCGCCAACCCGAACTGCGCCGCCATCACCGCGCTGGTGCCGCTGTGGCCGATCCACCGGCAGAACCGCATCAAGCGCGTGATCATCTCGACCTACCAGGCGGCAAGCGGCGCCGGTGCGGCCGCGATGGAGGAACTCGTCGAATCCACCCGCGCCAATCTCGACGGGCAGGTCTACACGCCCAAGGTGATGCCGCATCCCTACGCCTTCAATCTCTTCAACCACAACACCGCTGTTGATCCCGACACCGGCTACAACGACGAGGAGACCAAGGTCATCAAGGAAACCCGCAAGATCTTCGAGGACGAGAAGATCGCGGTCGGCGTAACCTGCGTGCGCGTGCCCGTGCTGCGTGCCCATTGCGAGGCCATCACCTTCGAATGCGAGAAGCCGATCAGCGAGGACCAGGTCCGCACCATCATGGCGCAGGCGCCAGGCATCAAGGTGGTCGACGACCGCGCCAGGAACTACTTCCCGATGCCGATCGACGCCTCGGGCCAGGACGACGTGCTGGTCGGCCGCATCCGCAAGGATCTCAGCGATCCCACCGGGCACTCGATCTCGATGTTCGTGGCGGCCGATCAGCTGCTCAAGGGCGCAGCGCTGAATGCCGTGCAGATCGCCGAGCTCTTGCCCCAGCGGGTGATGGCGTAACAGAGCACGCCGTCGACCCGTCAT
Organism: Pseudomonadota bacterium; assembly: GCA_023433965.1. GTDB lineage: Bacteria > Pseudomonadota > Alphaproteobacteria > Rhizobiales > Xanthobacteraceae > Bradyrhizobium. The sequence continues at coordinate 1,351 of JAEYTQ010000602.1, forward strand.
CCTGAGGTGCGAGCGGTGCGATGCAAACAGCATCGCACCGGGAGCCTCGAAGGATGTACGGCCGAGATGCAGCGGCCGGGCCGTCGCCCTTCGAGGCTCGCCGAAGAGGCGAGCACCTCCAGCGACAATGACCTCGCCATTGCGCGGGGGTGACGGTGATCGGTTTGCGCTGGTTCCCTACGGCGCAGCCCGAAACAGCAAGCACGCATCGCCGTATGAATAAAACCTGTATCCATTCGCGATCGCGTGCGCATAGGCCTGCTTCATCGTCGCGAGCCCGGAGAACGCCGATACCAGCATGAACAACGTCGACTTCGGCAGATGAAAATTCGTCATGAGGACGTCGACCGCGCGGAAGCGATAGCCGGGCGTGATGAAGATCGAGGTCTCCGCCGCGAAGGGTTGGATCGTGCCGTCCTCACGCGCTGCGCTCTCGAGCAGACGCAATGACGTGGTGCCGACGGCGATGATGCGTCCGCCGTTCTTCCGCGCGGTGTTGAGCCGCTCCGCCGTCTCGGCCGGGATGGTACCCCACTCGGCATGCATCTTATGGGCTTCGGTGTCGTCCACCTTCACCGGCAGGAACGTCCCTGCCCCGACATGCAGCGTGATGCGGTTGATCCCAACGCCCCGCGCGCGCAACGCCTGCTCCAGCGCGGGCGTGAAATGGAGCCCCGCAGTGGGTGCGGCGACCGCGCCCTCGTTGGCCGCGAACATGGTCTGGTAGTCGGCGATATCCTGGTCGTCGGGCGTGCGCTTGGAGGCGATATAGGGCGGCAGCGGCGGGCTGCCGAGATCGGCGATGGCCTGGTCGAGCGTCGGGCCGTGGAAGGAGAACGACAGCGTCACCTCGCCCTCGGCGCCCTTGGCCTCGACCTCGGCGTCGAGATGGCCAAGCAGGCAGACCTTACCTTCATTGCCGAAGCGGATGCGATCGCCGGCCGAGAGCTTCTTCGCGGGCTTGACCAACGCCTGCCAGCGCGAGCCGTCGAGCCGCTTGATCAGCGTCGCCTCGATCTTCGGCTCGGTCTCGCGGCCGATGCGGCGGCCCTTCAGCTGAGCCGCGATCACCTTGGTGTCGTTGACGACGAGCTGATCGCCCGCATTCAGCCATTGCGGAAGGTCGGCGACCGTCTGGTCGCGCACCGCACCGTTCTCGAGGACCAGCATCCGCGCGGAGTCGCGCGGGTCCGCCGGGCGCAACGCGATGCGCTCGGGGGGCAGATCGAAATCGAACAGGTCGGTGCGCATGTGGAACTCGGCGCCGCACAGTCACTCCTCATCCTGAGGAGCGCGGAACGCGCGTCTCGAAGGATGAAGGCCGGGCTGCTGCGGTTCGGCCTTCATGGTTCGAGACGGCGCCGCGCGCCTCCTCACCATGAGGAGCAGCTACTCCTTGTCCGCGGCCATCCGCGCCTTGACGATCTTGTCGGGGTTCTGCACCGGCTCGCCGCGCTTGATCTTGTCGACGTTCTCCATGCCCTCGGTGACCTTGCCCCACACCGTGTACTGGTTGTCGAGGAAGCGGGCGTCGTCGAAGCAGATGAAGAACTGGCTGTCGCCGGAATCGGGATTGGCGGCGCGGGCCATCGAAGCAGTGCCGCGCACATGCGGCTCCTTGTTGAACTCGGCCTTCAGCTTCTTGCCGGAGCCACCGGTGCCGGTACCATGGGGGCAGCCGGTCTGTGCCATGAAGCCCTCGATCACGCGGTGAAACACGATGCCGTCATAGAAGCCCTCGCGCACGAGCTCCTTGATGCGCGCGACGTGGTTCGGCGCAAGGTCGGGCCGCTTCTCGATGGTGACGGGCCCCTGCGTGGTCTCGAGGATCAGGGTGTTTTCAGTGGCGCTCATGCTCGTCTCTCTTGCGTTGGGGGTGAAGTCTTGTCGGGTGCCGATTTGCGGCTGCGGAATTGGACGGCAAATGGTCGCCCCGCAGCTGCCCCGGCCATTGCCTCCGTAAATGGCATCGGCGTGCAGCGTTGCAACGCCTCCATCACCGCGATCCGGTATTGCAGCCGGTCATTGTCGGAGGCCTCCGCCGATTCATAGGTAATCCTCGGATGGCCCAGTATGTTTCCGGCCCTGTTAAAGCTCACGACGACGGTGATGTCGAGTGGACGCGCCTTGGCCGGGGACGGCGGCCTCCAGCAGGTACGCAAGTGCCGGAAGACGTCCTGGATCGTATTGACCCGCACGTCCTCGGCGGCCGCACCGGGGACGACGAGCAGCAGCATCGCGCCAACCAGCAGGAGCCTGCTGCCGCGACGCGCCATCGCCGCGCCTATTTGATGTCGGAGGCGACCTGCACCTTCACCATCTTGTCGGGATCGGTCACGGAGCCGCCGGGCGAGCCGGGAGGCGCCTTCTTCAGCTTGTCGACGACGTCCATGCCCTGCACGACCTCGCCGATCACGGTGTACTGGCCGTCGAGGCTGCCGCCGTCGGCGAACATGATGAAGAACTGCGAATTGGCGCTGTCGACGCTGTCGCCACGCCGGGCCATGCCGACGATGCCGCGGGCGAAATGCACCTTGGAGAATTCCTGCTTCAGGTTCGGGTATTTCGAGCCGCCGGTGCCGTTGCCGTTCTGACCGTCGCCCGTCTGCGCCATGAAGCCGTCCATCACGCGGTGGAAAGGCACGTTGTTGTAGAAGCCCTCGCGCGCCAGCTGCTTGATACGCTCGGCATGCTGCGGCGCGATGTCGTTCCTGAGCCTGATGACGATGCGACCCTTGGTGCTGTCGATGACGATGGCGTTGGCCTTATCGAGATTGGCCGGCAATTGCTGCGCCATCGCCGGCACCGCGAACACGAGCGCGGCAAGAACTGCGAGAATTCGGATCATGGCAACTCCGGTCAGGATGAGAAAAGGAAGCGGGCCGTTATCCGGCGAATTTGGCCTTGAGCTGTGAGGCGACCTGCGGCGGGACAAAGGCCGACACGTCGCCGCCCATCCCGGCGATCTGACGCACCAAAGTGGCGGTGATCGGGCGGACCATCGGAGAAGCCGGCAGGAACACCGTATGCACCTCGGGCGCCATCGCCCCGTTCATCCCGGCGAGCTGCATCTCGTAGTCGAGGTCGGTGCCGTCACGAAGGCCCCGGATCATGATCGTCGCGCCGTGCTTGCGCGCCGCGGTCACCGACAGATCGTCAAACGTGGTCGCCTCGAGCACGCAGCCGGCCTGCGTCGCGACCGGACCGCAGACGTCATGAAGCATCTTCAGACGCTCCTCGGTCGAGAACAGCGGCTTCTTGCCGGGATGGTCCCCGATCGCGACCACCAGCCGGTCGCACAGCGACACGCTGTGCCGGACCACGTCGAGATGGCCGTTGGTGATAGGGTCGAAGGAACCGGGGTAGAAGGCGATGCGTGACATGGCCCCGTCCTACCGCGCCCGGCCCGGCCCGGCAAGCCGGCCGGGTTCCTCGTCCGCTTCCGGCCGGTCACCCGGAAATTGTGCCGCGGACGTCGGCAGCGGCGGTTTTGTTTCGTCCTCGGGACGGCCACGAAACAAAACGGACCACGAACGAAACCATTTCCGGCTCCGGCGAAGACGTCCGGAAACTGGCCATGGTTACTAATCCAGCCAACGAATGACGGGCCGCTGACGAGGCGCAGGCGGCCGCATCACAGGGGACTGTCATGATCAAGACCATTTCAGCGATCGCTCTGTCTGCGTGTGTTGCCGCAGCCCTGACGCTGCTGCCCGGCTTTGCCCCGACGGTCGAAGCCAG
>JAEYTQ010000615.1 GCA_023433965.1 Pseudomonadota bacterium
GAGGTGGCGATAGAGCGTCCGTTCGAGCGCAATGCCGATCGCGGCCGAGGAGACGAAGGCGAGCGGCAGTGCGGCGAAGAACGGCCAGCCCATCCGGTTGACCAGCACCATGCAGACATAACCGCCGGTCATGGCGAAGGCGCCGTGGGCGAGGTTGACGAAGTTCATCAGGCCAAGCGTGACCGCAAGCCCGCAGGCGAGCACGAACAGCAGCATGCCGTAGGCGACACCGTCGAACAGGTTGGTGAGGATTGCGGTCATCGTCTCAGCTTGGAGTTTATCGTCATGGCCGGGCTTGTCCCGGCCATCCACGTTCTTGTCTGGGCTTCGCGTGGATGCCCGGGTCAAGCCCGGGCATGATGCGGAGCACGCGGCATGAGCTCCCGGGTTCGCGCCAATGCGCGCCCCGGGATGACGCGCTTTCGCGCGTCACTTCTTCGTCTTGCCGAGATCCTTGACGGCTTCGAAGGTCGCGAACTCGACGTTGTAAAGCTCGCCGTCGACCTTTTCGACCTTGCGGATGTAGATGTTCTGGACGATGTCGCGGGTCTCTGGGTCGATCGAGATTGGGCCGCGCGGGCTCTCCCACTTCTGTCCCTTCATGGCCTCGATCAGCTTGTCGCCATTGGTGTCACCGCCCGTCTTCTTCAGCGCCTCGTAGATCAGGTGGATGCCATCATAGCCGCCCACGGCCATGAAGCCCGGACGGTTGCCGAAGGCCTTTTTGTAGGCGGCGACGAAGTCCTTGTTCATCTGCGAGGGGTGCGCTGCGGAATAGAGGTGCGCAGTGACGGTGCCGAGCACGGCATCGCCCATGTTGTTGAGCAAATCGTCGTCCGTGACGTCACCCGGTCCGATCACCTTGATGCCGGCCTTGTCGAGACCGCGCTCGGCATATTGCTTCATGAAGTTGCCGCCCTGGCCCGCCGGCACGAAGACGAAGATCGCGTCCGGCTTGGCGTCCTTCATGCGCTGGAGGAACGGGGCGAAGTCGGGGTTCTGCAGCGGCACCTTGACTTCTTCGACCACCTCGCCGCCGCCGGCCGTGAAATGCTGCTTGAAGAAATTGAGGGCGTCATTGCCCGGCGCGTAGTCCGAAGTCAGCGTCGCGACCTTCTTGATGCCGTTCTTGGCGGCCCAGTCGCCGATGATGGTGGAGGACTGTGCCAGCGTGAAGCTGGTGCGCACGATATAGGGCGAGCGCTCGGTGATGATGGAGGTGCCGGCCGCCATCACGACTTCCGGAATCTTGGCCTGGGTGGCCAGCGGCGCGGCGGCGAGGGCAGCCGGCGTCACGCCGAAGCCGGCGATGAAGTTGACCTTGTCGTTGACAATCAGCTCCTGCGCGGCGGTCTTGGTCTTGTCCGGGATCGCCGCGTCGTCCTTGAGGATGATCTCGATCTTCTTGCCGGCGACCATGTCGCCCTTCTGCTGCATGTAGAGCTTGATGGCGTTCTCGATCTGCTTGCCCGTCGAGGCCTGGCCGCCGGTCATCGGCAGGATCAGACCGATCTTGACGCTGTCCTGGGCCTTAGCAGGCACGACGGCCGCGAGGCCCGCGATGGCAGCGATCGTTGCGGTGCGTGAAAAAAGCGTGCGTCCGAACATCCGATGTCCCTCCCCTTCATTCCTGATTCTTGTGAGCCGGACCGAGTGCCCGGTCCTTGCCGCGCTTCACTCACGGACAAGCCATGCCGTGCGGCCACATGGCGTCCTCTGCAACCCCGTTTGTCAATCGGACGTTGGGTGACCATTCGGCGTAGGCCGCGTGGTTCGCTGCCGCGGGGAAGAATTTGTACGGTTGTACAAATAAAACGGTCCTGTCAACGAAAAGCCCTCAGAGCGGTGGGCCGGTCAGCCGGTGGGTATGTGTGCCACTTCCGGAAGGCCGCATCGACGACGCATACCGAACGAGAAGCACGCGCTGTATACCGTATCAGCTAGTCATAACCCTTCAAGGGCAAAATTATCGTATTATAATACCTTTAATGTATACACATTCGCTTACCTCGAATAGGCCAATTTTACCTGTTGAGAGCTATGGTTCGCCACTGGCGCCCATCAGGCGTCTCTCCATGCGCGCCCGACCGGGCACGACCCAGAAGATGTCCATGCGTTCCCGCTCGCTTTCGATCGCCGCTATCATCTCTCTGCTCGCTTCCAACCTTGCAGGCTGCGGCACGGTCAACGAGAAGCTCTCCGCCGGCATGGGCGACTACGTTCCGCAATGGGCCGGCGGCCTGCCCGCCGATGCCCCACCGCGTCCGGGCACACCGCAATACGACGCCTACATGAAGGAACGCGAGCGCAAGCGGCAGCTGCCGGCGGCAGAACGCGAGAAGGAAGAGCAGGCGCTGCAGGGCGCGACGGGAACGGCGCCGGCCAGCGCGGTGCGCTAACTCCTCGCCGTCATTCCCGCGCGCGCGAAGCGCGAATTATGGTGCACGATTGCGCATCCGAGAATCTCGAGATTCCGGGTTCGATGCCGTCGCATCGCCCCGGAATGACAGCGTCCTAATCCACGAACACCACAGTCTTGCGGCCGTTCAGGATGACGCGGTCGTCGAGATGGTAGCGGATCGCCCGTGCCAGCACGCGGCGCTCGATGTCGCGGCCCTTGCGGACGAGATCCTCAGGCGTGTCGCGATGGCTGATGCGCTCGACGTCCTGGTCGATGATCGGGCCCTCGTCGAGGTCGCGCGTGACGTAATGCGCGGTCGCGCCGATCAGCTTGACCCCCCGCTCATGGGCTTGGTGATAGGGCTTTGCACCCTTGAAGCCCGGCAGAAAGGAGTGATGGATATTGATGCAGCGGCCCGAAAGCTTGGCGGACAGATCGTCCGACAGGATCTGCATGTAGCGGGCGAGTACGACGAGATCGGTCTTCGTCTTGGCGACGAGGTCCATGATCTCTGCCTCCTGCTCGCGCTTGGTATCCTTGGTGACAGGCAGGTGGTGGAACGGAATGCCGCCCAAATCGAGCCCGGCATAGACTTCCCGCGGATGGTTGGAAACGATCGCGGTCGGAATCATCGGCAATTCGCCGGTGCGCCAACGATAGAGGATGTCGACGAGACAGTGGTCGGATTTCGACACCAGCAGCATCACCTTGCGATGCGCCGCCCGGTCACGCATCTGCCACTCCATGCCGAAACGTTCGGCGATCGCGGCGAAGCCGGTCTGAAGCGCCGACAGTTCCACGGCAAGATCGGCCGCCGTGAACACCACCCGCATGAAGAACTTCTGCGTCTCCACGTCGTCGAACTGCTGGGCGTCGAGGATGTTCTGTCCGTTGTGGGCGAGGAACGTCGAGACGGCCGAAACGATGCCGGGGCGATCCGGACAGGACAGGGTCAGGACATATTGATGATCGGGCATGTTGATGAACAGGCTTGGCTCTGATGAAGGTTTGTGCAGCGAACTGTCTGCGATCTGCGCCCTGCTCTAGCACCGACGCTGGTCTTGCGCCAATCCCGGGCGCAGAGTCAGGATGAACGGACGATTGCAATTCATGACCGGAGCATACCCATGGCCGACCGCTTGAACGGCTACCGCATCCTCATCCTGGAAACGCGCGAGGAGGCGCAGTTTTCCAAGCTTCTGGTCGAGCAAGGCGCCGAGGTCGTGCAGTGCCCGATGTTTACGATCCTTGATGCGCCGGACCCGGCTCCGGTCGAGGGCTGGATTCGCCGCGCCATCGACAGGCCCCTCGACGACCTCGTGCTGATGACTGGTGAAGGCCTGCGGCGCATCATGAAGCTTGCCCGCGCCCGCCGGCTCGACGCCGCCCTCGTCACCGCGCTGGCCAAGACGCGAAAGTTCACCCGGGGCCCGAAGCCCGGCAAGGCACTGCGCGAGATCGGACTCGAGGCGCAGCAGACCACGGAGAAGCCGACCACCGAGGGCGTGATCGAGATGCTGGCCAAGCTCGACCTGAACGGCCGGCGCCTCGGTCTCCAGCTCTATCCCGACAAAGACCACAGCGCCTTGACCGGCGCGCTTTCAGCGCAGGGCGCCGAGGTCGATCCCGTGCTGCCCTATGTGTACGATTCCAAGGCAGCGGACGCGAACATCGTCGCCGCCATCGACGCGATGGCCGAGGGGCGCATCGATTCCCTCGCGCTGACCAACCTCGGCCAGGTCCGCCGTCTGATCGAGGCTGCGAAAGCTCACGGCAGCGAAGCGAAGCTGCGTGCGGGTCTCGAGCGGACATTGATCGCCTCGGTTGGGCCGGCGGTGTCAGGTGAACTCGCCGCGCACGGTCTGCGCACGGACGTCTCGCCGGCGGATGAAGCATACTTCATGCGGCCGCTGATCTCGGCAATGGCCAGTGCCCTGGCAGAACGGAAGCCGGCCGCGATCAGATAAGAGCTGAGCGCGGGAGCGGCATGCGGCGGCTCTGATTGACAGGCGCGTCGGCGGCCCTACGTTGCCGGAAATGAGAAGAAGCCACACGGGCCAGGGAATCGCCGTGACACGCGCCATCGC
>JAEYTQ010000636.1 GCA_023433965.1 Pseudomonadota bacterium
CCACCGATGATCCTGCCGTCGAACACGATGATTTGGCCTTTTCTTCCGGCCGAGCTGGGCGGCGACTTTTGTCCACGAGATGGATGACTTCCGTCGGCAGCGTGGGTGGGCGATTCAGCGATCCACCATGGCCAAGGCAGCGGCCCCATAGCGTTCGCCGGAAACCGAGAATGCAACGAGCGCGCCATTTAGCCGCTTCACGTCATCGGCAGAGAGCGTCAATTTGTCCGCCCCGAGATTCTCCTCGAGGTAGCTTCTCCGCTTGGTCCCGGGGATCGGAACGACATGGTCGCCGATCTGGAGCAGCCAGGCGAGCGTGACCTGGCCGGGCGTCGCCCCGTATTGTGTTGCTATCTCTCGCACAAGGTCGGCGATGCGCATGTTCGCGTCGAAGTTTCGGCCTTGCAGCCGCGGATCGCCCTTCGAGCGAAAATCGTCGGCGGAATATTCCTCCGCGCGTTTGCCCGTTCCCGTCAGAAAGCCGCGGCCGAGGGGACTGAACGGGACAAGACCTATGCCAAGCTCGTTCAAGAGGGGCATGATCCCGTCATCCAGATTGCGCTCCCAGATCGAATATTCACTCTGCAACGCGGAGACGGGCTGGACGGCGTGGGCGCGGCGGATCGTCTCGATGCCGGCCTCCGAAAGACCAAAGTGAAGAACTTTTCCCTCGGCGATGAGCTCCTTGACCGTCCCGGCCACGTCTTCGATCGGCGTGGCGGGATCGACGCGATGCTGATAGAGCAGATCGATGTAGTCCGTCTGCAGCCGCCTGAGCGAGCACTCGACCACCTCTCGGATGTGCTGCGGACGGCTATCCGCACCTGCGAAGAGGCCCTTGCCGATGACGAAGCCGAACTTGGTTGCGATCTGCACGTGTGCCCGATGGCCCTTGAGCGCGCGACCGAGCAGCTCCTCGTTGGTGAAAGGGCCATAGACTTCGGCGGTATCGAAGAAGGTGCAGCCGAGCTCGATTGCACGATGGATCGTGGCGATCGATTCCGCATCATCGGGGCGGCCATAGGCATGGCTCATGCCCATACAGCCGAGTCCCAAAGAGGAAACTTCCAGCCCCTGTCGTCCGAGTTTTCGTCGCTTCAGCATAAGTTCTCCACGGTCTGGTTGACAGTGCTCTGCCGGGTGCAGCTGCTTTGGTGGCTACACCTGAGGATCGAGAATAGTGTCGTTGCAGACTCTTCCGAAAACAACGAACGATGATGGAGGATCGCTTGGCAAAAATGGAAAACGTTCATGGATTGGAATGACCTGCGCTATTTCCTCGCCGTGGCGCGGACCAAGAGTCTTACTCTGGCTTCAGCGGAGCTTAGAGTGAGCCAATCCACCGTGAGCCGCCGCGTCAACGAACTCGAGGAGAGCATCGGCATGACGCTCTTCCAGAGACATCAAACCGGATATTTTCTCACCGACGAGGGGCGCGAGGTGTTTCGGCAAGCCGAACTCGTCGAAGACAGCATCATGGCTTTGCAGCGAGGTGCAGCTGGCCTCGGCAAGAAGCCCACGGGGACCGTGAGGCTTGCAACGTCCGAGAGTCTCGCGACGGACCTCGTCATCCCCGCGCTTGCGCCATTCCGAGAGCTATATCCGGAAATTTGCCTTGAAATCATCACCAGCACGGCCACAGCGGAGCTCGATCGCCGTGAAGCGGACATTGCGCTTCGCGTCGTTCGTCCGGCGCGAGGCAATTTGAAGGTCCGACGGGTCGGCCACATGACCTATTCGGTCTACGCCAGCCGCGACTATCTCGAACGGCACCCGTATGTCGAGGGTGAGCCGCTCGGGGGGCGGCACTTCATCGCCTGGGATGACAGCCACGCGCATCTGCCGGCTGCGGATTGGCTTGCGCGCGAATATCCCGATTGCAAGGTCGCGCTCGTCACCAGCAGCTTGCCCGCGCAGATTGCCGGCGTGCGGGCTGGTCTCGGCTTGGCCGTCATTCCGGATTTCCTGACGCTCCAGGATGATTTCATTCGTGTCATCCCCAGCGATCGTATGTTCAGCGCCGACGTTTGGTTGGTGACCCACGCCGACCTGGCTGGCTCTGCCCGTGTCCGAGCCGTCGCGGATTTCCTTTCGGAGCAGGTGATGCGCTCGAACCCCGAGCTTTCGGGACGCTGGACGGGAGCTTGATTTCGCAGGAGACGCTCCGGCGACCGGATGACGGCCTGAGCAAGACGCGCTTCCGGAACGGCCTTGGTCCCCTCGCTTCTCACGCTTTGAAGTCATCGCCCCAGCGGCGTGCGGCAGCCATCAGCACCACGAACGTCGCGACCCACACCATCCTTGCGCCATAGCGGTCGTGCGGCCCGGAGATCACGCCGCAGATGAAGGCGTTGCCCAGCAGGGCCAGCGTCACGGTCGCAGCCAGCAGCGTCAAATCGTCCCGCCGGCGGTTCGCCAGCGCATGCGCGAGCAGCCAAACCAGCCCGAGCATCGAGGCCAGCGCGACGGGGACGTGCAACCAATTGATATACTCGAAGTCGAGACCCCAATTCTGCTGGCGCGCCGCGCGCATCGGCGCGACCTGCGCGGGGATGTAGCGCTCGATGATGCCGTAGGTGTGCGGAATCCAGCCATTGCTGCCTTCGCCGGTCGCCACATGCAGCAATTGCTGGCCCATCGCGCGCAGCGCCGCGCCGGCCTGCCAGGCCGGATAATCCTTCAGCGACTGCACGACGATGTAGCCCATCTCGTCGTTCATGCCTTCGAAACGGCCGAGCGTGTTGAACATGCTCTTGCCCCACAGAAATTCGTCGGCGCTCGCCGGCAGCTCGTTGCGATAGGGGCACAGCTTGTAGCGCTCGCGCGGGCAACGGTCGTTGAGATAACGCGCCACGATGCCGTCCTGCATCATGCGCCCGAAGGCGACGCCGTACCCGCCGGGCGTCCAGGCCAGCTTGCCGGACAGCGCGTAATTCGCCGAGACCAGCATCACCCCGCCCACGACGATGGTGAGGCTCGCCTGCACCAATCCGGCCAGCGGAAGGCGCTGCCTAAGGAAGGGCCGCGCCATCCAGCCCGCCGCGCACAGGCCGACCAGCACGCCGAGCGTCGCGCTGTGCGTTGCCGCGGCAAAGGCGGTGAAGACGAACAGCGCGATCTTCTCCAGCGCCGAGGTGCGGCTTGCGCCGACCACCAGCAGGAACAGCGACAGCACCGACAGCCCGGCGAAAATGTCGGTGAGCAGCATGCTCGCAAGCCAGGGCAGCGCGGTCGACACGATCAGGCAGAGGCTGATCGCGACGAAGCGGAAGGTCTGCATCATCGAGAGCACGCGCAGCGTGAGTTGCAGCAGCCATAGCGTCGCCAGCGACTGGACGGCGAGATTGAGCCAGAAGCCGAAACTCTCGCCATAGTGCAAATAGAGGCCGAACACCGTGGAGCGGCTGGGGACGAGATAGCCCTCGTACCAGCGCGCGAGATAGCCGCCGGTATCCCACTGCAACAGCGGGTAGCCGTTCCAGAAGGCCGGCGCGATCATCAGGAGCGGCAGGGCCAGCGCTGCCAGCCGCAGCCAGAATGTATCAGTGGCGCGCGTGCGCGACTGATCGGTGGTGATGCTCAAATCCGCTCCCCCCTTCGCCCATCACCGCAATAGCGGTTCGCAGACAATTCACCAAGAGTTTGACGCCGCTCGGCTTGAATTTGGCTAAAGTCTGACCACCTTGAGCCGACCTTGGCGCTTGGGGGCACACAAGAAACTGTTGTGTTTCAAAGCCTTGGCGTGACTCCGGGGGGCAAGGTGCCGTTCACTCCCGGGGCAGGCCCGTCAGGACTTCGTCGCCTGGACTGTGCTATACAGGCAGCAAAAGACGCCCATTCGAGAGAGCAATCCAAAGAGAAATCCATGGCAGTGCATCAGGTCAATCCGGGAGGAAAGCTCGCATCGCTCGATCCGATCTGGGACCGGATCCGGAGCGAAGCGGAGGACATCGTCCGCCGCGAGCCCGAGCTCGCGACCTTCATCTATTCGGCGGTGCTGCATCACGGCCGCCTGGAGGATTCGGTGGTTCACCGTGTCGCCGAGCGGCTCGATCATTCCGCATTGTCGGGCGACCTCGTGCGCCAGGCCTTTATGGAGGCGCTGCGTGACGATCCCGATCTCGGCAACGCCTTCCGCGCCGATCTCGTCGCCGTCTACGACCGCGATCCCGCGACCTCGCGCTTCATCGATCCCTTGCTCTACTTCAAGGGCTTCCACGCCATCCAGACCCATCGCCTCGCGCACTGGCTCTATCTGAAGGGCCGCAAGGATTTCTCGTACTACCTTCAGAGCCGATCGTCGGCGGTGTTCCAGACCGACATCAATCCCGCCGCGCGGATCGGCCGCGGCATCTTCCTCGACCACGCCACCGGTTTCGTCTGCGGCGAGACGGCCGTGATCGACGACGACGTCTCGATCCTGCACGGCGTCACGCTCGGCGGCACCGGCAAGGAGAACGAGGACCGTCATCCGAAGATCCGTCACGGCGTGTTGATCGGCGCCGGTGCGAAGATCCTCGGCAACATCGAGATCGGCCATTGCGCCCGCATCGCTGCGGGTTCGGTCGTGGTCAAGCCGGTGCCGCACAACGTCACCGTTGCCGGCGTTCCCGCCAAGATCGTCGGCGAGGCCGGCTGTGCCGAGCCGTCGCGCACCATGGATCAAATGATCAACGCCATGGGCCTCTGAGAGGGGCGCCGATGCTGCGAAGGGCCGGATTTTCCGGCTCTTTTCGTCCCCAAATTCTTGAGTAATTCATGCTGGCGGTTCGTCGCGTCTCGTCCTACAACCCGCCGACCATTTTCGATCGGAGACTTGCCGTGGACGTCAAAGAAGTCAGAAAGTTGGATGCGTATCTGAAGCGCGTGTTCGGCAATCCCAAGATCCGCGTCGTGCCGCGGCCGAAGAAGGACGATTCCGCCGAAGTCTACATCGGCGAGGAGTTCATCGGCGTGCTCTTCGTCGATG
>JAEYTQ010000642.1 GCA_023433965.1 Pseudomonadota bacterium
CCATTTGACTCTCCGAACCGAAGCTGCCTGAGCATACTCAGGCGAGTTACCGACAGCTTGATCTAGCTCAGGGTACCGGTGGCTTGCTCAGATGGCCGAGACAAGAGTCTGCGGCTTCCGACCTTCCGCCGCGACATCATCGCGCAGACCGACCCTGCACTGACAGACAGGACGGAAATGCAGCCGGGACGATTGAAGCAGCGCCACAGAGGCGCCGTCGCATGCTGGTCGGTGCCGTCGATGTCACGTACGTGGTGGCGGACCCACTCGCCGACGCCGTCACTGGATATTGAATCGCGCGCCCGGGCATTCGTTGGTGACCGTCGTTGCGACAAGCTGGGCGGCGGGCGAAGTCGGCTTCGGGACCGCGACGATCTTCCAGCGTCCCTGCTTGCTGAGCCAGAACCGTCCGGTCGTGGTCGCGATACGGCGATCGGTGTATTTCTTCGTCGAGATCAGGGGAGCCTTCGACTTCGGCGCGGGGACTTCCTTCCAGCCGTCGAACGAATAGAACTCCTGGAAGAAATAGTGCCACTCGATTTTCTGGTATTCATGGTGCGAAACGACGACCCGGACGAGTGAGTTTCCCGTAAGCCATTCCGAACCCATGGGGTCCGGTTCGACCTGCAAACACCTCGTGTGTAGCGGCTCCTGAACTTGAAGCAAATTCACTCGCTGGCTCTGCGAAAGCATCGCCGAGGTCACCGGCTGGCCTACATTTGCATCGTTGGCGGGCCCAGAGCAGATCGGCACCGTTGAAGGACCTTGTCCCGTCCATGGGTTGTTGCTGCAATAGATGTAGCGCGACCACGACGACCAGCCGGTGGAGGCTTTCTCCTCCGCCTTGCCCGTCTCGCGGTCCCAAATGCCGGTAAACTTGATCGTCTTGCTCGGCGGGCAGGCCGTGATGGGAGGCCCGGTCCACCAATGGGTGGTCTCGAACTCATAGATCGATTGATTCGGATGCGGGTACATCACAGCTTTGGCGCTGGTCAGCGCATGATGCTCCGAACACCCCTCGCCCTTCGTATCGAGCCAACAGACGAGCGGAACGTTGTCGCTCGGCCAGCAACCCGCGCGTGCCGAGGACGATCCCAGAATGGCGACCACGAGAGCCAACGCAAAGAGATAGGCATGCACCGTCAATCTCCCCATTTGCATCTTCTCGTTGAGATTGCCCGGCTTCGTCGCTACCACCTTGATCAGGATCAACGCATGGATCCCAGCGACCCTGCCGCGGCGGACATGGCGAAGCCGCCGGACGTCTGCCCTACCTTTGCGAGCTCATGACGCAATTGCGCGTTGGTCGTCCGTTGGCACCGGCCGATGCCTCTGGTCATCATCACTTCGCTGCGAAGTCGGCGCCAAGGCCAGGTCGCCAACGCCCGGCCGCGAGTTCATTGCTTCTGCAATACCGCCGGCAATACCGCGCCGTCGTTCAGGATCGAAAAAACCTCCCGCGAGGACAGATGGGCGACGGCCTCCTCGAAAGTTTCGCTCGCATCGACCTTGGCACGGCCGACCGCCAGGTTCGCATCGACCGTATCGGGCCGGACGGCGCGCGGAGGCGGCAGCTGCGCGACGTGGAAGGCCGAAAGCCTGGCGTCTTCGCGCAGCTCCAGCAACGCGGGTCTGATCCCTGCATCCGCCGATTCACTCAACTGATTCGCTCGACGCAGCACCGAAGGCGGCGCTGCGTCTTCGGGCGTGACGAACAATTTGCCGGACGCGGGCCTGGCAGTCAGCGCGCCGATGGGAACCGCGAACACCAGCCCGACGACGACCGGCGACATCCAGAGCAGAAGGGGCAGCGAAACCGCGTACGCGCTTGCCGCCATCGCAACGCCGCACAGGGTCGGGACGCCGTATTTTCGATAGAGCTCGCGGCGCTCGACTGTGCCGTCGTCCCGTCTTTGCGTCTGCCAGCCCGCGTCGCGGCCGGCCAGAATCTCGACCACCGCGATCGACTGAAAGATCATCATCACGGGCGCCATCAACGCGGACAGGACGATCTCCGCGAGAACACCGGCCGAGGCACTCAATGCGCCGCCGAATTGGCGTCGCACCGGGCGGCGCATCCAAAGCAGGACCAGGCTGAGCAGCTTGGGCAACAGCAGCAGCGCCATGGTGGCGACGAACACCCAGATGGCGAGCACGGAATCCTGGGCCGGCCAGGTCGGAAACAGGGAGAAGCCGTTCGGGAAATATTCCGGACGCGCGAAGCGGGCCTGCAGCGAGATCAGCATTCCCAGCAGCAGGAACAGCAGCCACAGCGGCGCCGTCAGATAGGCTCCGATTCCCACCATGAAATGCAGGCGCGAAACCCAATGGAGCCCCCGCGCGGGCACGACAGCGAGATGCTGAAGATTGCCCTGACACCAGCGTCGGTCGCGCGCGGCGAAGTCGAGCAGCGAGGGCGGTACCTCTTCGTAGCTTCCGCCGAGCATCGGCAGCATGTAGATGCCCCACCCGGCTCGCCGCATCAGCGCGGCTTCGACGAAATCGTGGCTGAGGATGTGTCCGCCGAAGGGCTTGCGCCCGCGCAGCTGCGGCAGCGCCGCCGCTTCGGCAAACGCCCTCACCCGGATAATCGCGTTGTGGCCCCAGTAGTTGCCTTCGGAGCCGTGCCACCAGGCAACGCCGGCGGCGATCATCGGTCCGTACAGGCGGCCCGCGAATTGCTGCACACGGCTGAACAGGCTTCGCGCGTTGACGATCATGGGGAGCGTCTGGACGAGCCCCGCGCTCGGATTGGTCTCCATGGCATGGACCAATCGGACAACGGTCTGGCCGCTCATGAGACTGTCGGCGTCGAGCACGATCATGAAGTCGTACACGCCGCCGAACCGCGTGATCCACTCGGAGATGTTGCCGGCCTTCCGCTCCCTGTTCTCGGCACGGTGGCGATAATACAGCCGTGTCCCCACGGCCTGTCGCAGCCCGAGGAGCGCTTTTTCTTCAGCGACCCAGATGTCCGGATCGGTGCTGTCGCTCAGAACGAACCAGTCGAACAGCTTTCCCTGCGAGGTCGCCTCCAAGGATTCGATCATCGCACGAAGCCGCGCCGTCAATCGGTGCGGGTCTTCGTTATAGGTCGGAAGCAGCATGGCGGTGCGGCTGGCGATGGCCGGCAGGTCTGCGCCGGAGGCCAAGGCACCCTCGTCCGGACGATGGTTCAGCAGTACGACAAAGCCTGCCACGGCGGAGGCGAACGAAAACGCGACCCAGGCGAGCAGGACCAGAAACAGCGCCAGCACCATGCCTTCGAGGACGGTGACGCCGCCGACCTGCAGCACCCGATACATCTCATAGCCGCCCG
>JAEYTQ010000706.1 GCA_023433965.1 Pseudomonadota bacterium
CCGATGGCCTCGATCTTCTGGGCCTGGCGAAGCGTTTCCTCGACGCGCGCACGCTCCTCCATTTCGAGGCGAAGCTGCTTGTTGGCTTCCTCCAGCGCTTTCGTCCGCTCGATAACCAGCTTCTCGAGCTCCTGCGCCGTCTGCTCGCGCGCCTCCAGCAGGGCCCGTATCTCGTATTGACGCCGGCGTGCCCGCAGCGCGGATTGGATGGTGCTGCTCAGCGTGATCGGTTGAACCGGCCTTTCGAGCAGCGAAACGTTGCGGAGAAGCTCCACGATGCTGCGCCGCCAGGCCACGACCGCAGGCTGCTCGCGATGGCTGGTGAGGACGACGAACGGGAGGTCGGACCATGGCGGTTGGCCTGCTATCCATCGTGCCAGCGGCGCCGTGTCCTTTCCGAACAATCCCTCTTCGGCGAGAAACACGGTTCCCACCCCGGCGGTCATCTCGCTGACGAGCTCGGGCAGGCTCTTGCAATTGGTGGCCGCCAGGTTCGCGCCGCGCAGGAGCTCGGCCGATGCCGGTCCGTCGCGCCCGACCGGAGCGAATATGAGGACCCGCTGATCCCGGTCGGCGCTCATTCGGCCGGTCCTTCCGGGATTTCCGTGCCGGTATAATGCGGGTTGCCGGAGAAAATGCCGCTGAAGTTCTGGAGAGGCGGGCCGATCCTGATTCCGGTCCTGCCGAGCCGAAACTCGCGGATGGTATGCTCGTGATTGCCGCTGCGTTTCTTGACCACGGACAAGGCACGGCGCACCGTTCCGCCGAACTCGAAATAGCGCAGCATCAGCACCGCATCGCTCAAATAGCTCATGTCGAGCGGCGTATCCATCGGCCCCACCAGGCCATGCTGAGCCAGGATCAGGATGCTGAGCACACCCTGCTGAGCCAGATAGCTCAGGAGCTCATGCATTTGCAGGATGAGAAAACGCTCATCCGGCATCGCGCTCAGATAGCCGTTGAGGCTGTCGATGATGACGACGCGGGCATTGTCGACTTCGACGCTCCTGCGCACGTTCGCCGCGAATTCGCCCGGCGAAAGTTCGGCAGGATCGATCTGTTGAAAGCGAATTCGTCCCGCTTCGATGTGCTTTTGCAGAGGCAGGCCGAGCGTGCGGGCGCGGGCTTCCACGGTGCCGCGGCCTTCGTCGAAGGCGAAGAAAACGGCATGCTCGCCACGCTCGGCAGCCGCGATCGCATAGGTCAGCGCGACCGAAGACTTGCCGACGCCCGCAGCGCCTATCAGGAGCGCGCTCGTGCCGCGCTCGAGGCCGCCTCCCAGCAGCTGATCGAGCTCGGCGTTGCCGCTGAGCGTGAGCTCGCCGGAAAAGGTCTTGTGATGTTCGGCCGCGACGAGCCGGGGGAAGATCCGCAGTCCTCCTTCTGCGATCGTAAAATCGTGGAAACCGCCCCGAAAACGGATGCCGCGCATCTTGATCACGCGAAGCCGCCGCCGTTCGGCGCCGTAATCGAGAGCAAGCTGTTCGAGCATCACCACGCCATGCGCGATGGAGTGCAGTTGCAGATCGTCCTGGGACGACGACAGGTCGTCGAGCAGGACGACGGTGCAGTTGCGGTTGGTGAAGAAGTGCTTCAAGGCCAGGACCTGGCGCCTGTAGCGCAGCGGATTTTGAGCGAGCAGACGCAGCTCGGACAGGCTGTCGAGCACGACCCGTGTCGGGTTGATCCGCTCGACCTCCTTGAAGATCAGAGCGGTGGTCTCGCTCAGCTCCATCTCGGCGGGGTGGAAAACCGTGAGCTCCCGGTCGGGATCGAGCGTCGTCTCGGGTGGGACCAGTTCGAAAATGTCGACCCCTTGCAGCGACCATCCGTGCCGTTGCGCGACCAGGTCGAGCTCGCGCTTGGTCTCGGAGAGAGAGATGTAGAGCACGCGTTCGCCGTCGCGCACGCCCCTGAGCAGGAATTGCAGCGCGATCGTGGTCTTGCCGGTGCCCGGCCGTCCCTCATAGAGATACATCCGGTTGGCATCCAGGCCGCCGCCGAGAATATCGTCAAGCCCTTCGCTGCCGGTCGAAACTCTCGGCAAATCCTTGAGGTTGCTGCTGGGAGCAGCCGTGGATTGACCGGTCATGAACCCCCCTTACGCGTGTCTTCAGAATGCTCGCGACGCGCCTCCAGGCGCGCGCCTGGAGCCGGATCGGCTGAAAAGAGTCCGCTTAGGGAACTCCCGGCCCGGGCTTGAGTTCCCGTCGGGACGGAAGCCGGATCGGGCAAGCTGACGCATCATCGCGCCGGCGGTCCGTCATGAAGGACGATGCGGATGATCGCGGGATGGCGTCTGTTCAGAAATGAACACAAGCTCCACGTCCGCGTCGCCGGTGTGGCATTCACCGTCGGATGCGGTAGATCGCGACATCCTCGCCATGGCGGTTGGTGCTGCGCTCCAGGAGGTAGTTCGACTTCTCGAGCACCCGTCGGGACGCACCGTTCCCGACATCCACGAGCCCGATGAGCGACGGCAGCATCAGCTGCGACAGGCCGATGTCCGTCAATGCGGTGGTCATCTCGCTGGCCAATCCCCGGCCCCAGAATTCGCGTTTGAACGCGTAGAAGATCTCGATTTCGTCGACGTCATCAACCGGGATGTGCCGGAGGCCGGCCCGTCCGGCGAAGGCCCCATTCTTCGCGCGGAGCGTCCAGAGTCCGAACCCGTGCTGGTCCCAATGGGCGATGTTGGTCGCCACATAGGCCTTCGTGACCTCCGGCGTCCGTACGCCGCCGAGATAGCGAGAGACTTCGGCATCGCGATGCAACGCAACGAGGTCGGCGAGGTGATCCTCGTGCAATCGCTCGGCGCTCAGCCTGGCGGTGGTGAAATGGTTCATTCCCACGATGCCATCATGCTCCTGTTTTGCCCGACGGAGCAACGGGTGAAGCGCATCGGATCGACGGTCGGCCGATTTCTCTCATGCCCGC
>JAEYTQ010000739.1 GCA_023433965.1 Pseudomonadota bacterium
GGCAGCGATTTCGGGATCGGCGGCACCACCGCATAGGTGAACTGGATGAAGGGCGCGCCGGGCGCGAGCGCGGTGAAGGCATCGCGGATCAGCCGCAGCCGCGTCAGCATCGGCTTGGTGACGAGCGGCAGGCCGGAGACGACCGCGGACGCCGGCGCGCTCAGGACGTTCCAGAGCGTGTCGCGCAGGCGATAGGCATCGCCCTGCACCACCTTCGCCTGCGGATAGCGATCGCGCAGCAGCGCGCAGAAGCCGGGATTGTATTCGACCAGGACGAGACGCTTCTGGTCGACGCCGCGCTCGATCAGCGCGGAGGTGATGGCGCCGGTGCCGGGCCCGAGCTCCACCACCGGTGCGTCGGAATCGGGATCGACATAATGAGCCATGGTCCGCGCCAGCAGCTTGCCCGACGGCATCACCGCGCCCATGTGCAGCGGCTTTTCGATCCACGATCTGAGAAAGCGCACCTCGTCGTCGAGACGAGGCTTCTTCAACGCACGCGCGGACGATGGCAATGGCATGTCGGGACCGGACGGGACCGCGGGACCGCGGCGTGTCAGAAAATGGTCATAAAGACGTATAGACCGCAGGCGGTATGGTCAAGACGAGTCAATTCGCCCGATTACCGAAGAAATCCTTGACCTTGGCGAAGAAACCCTCCGATTCCGGCTGGGTGTTGCCGGAGGAAAGCTTTTCGAACTCGGCCAGCAATTCCTGCTGCCTCTTGGTGAGGTTCTGCGGGGTCTCGACCATCACCTGGACGTACATGTCGCCCATTTGGCGCGAGCGCAGCACCGGCATGCCTTTTGATGCGATGCGGAATCGACGGCCCGACTGGGTGCCGGCCGGCACCTTCACCTTGGTCTTGCCCTTGTCGATGGTCGGCACCTCGAACTCGCCGCCGAGCGCGGCGGTCACCATCGAGATCGGCACCCGGCAATGCAGGTCGGCGCCGTCGCGCTGGAAGAACTGGTGCTGGACCAGCGAGAGGAAGATGTAGAGGTCGCCGGGCGGCCCGCCGCGGACCCCGGCTTCGCCCTCGCCGGCGAGCCTGATCCGCGTGCCGTCCTCGACGCCTTGCGGAATGTTGACCGACAGCGTGCGCTCGCGCGTGACCCGGCCCTGGCCCGCACAGGACGGGCAGGCGTCCTCGATCATCTGCCCGCGGCCCTGGCAGCCCGGGCAGGTGCGCTCGAGCGTGAAGAAGCCCTGCGACTGCCGCACGCGGCCGGCGCCGCCGCAGGTGGAGCAGGTCTTCGGCTTGGTGCCGGCCTTGGCACCGACGCCCGAGCAGGCCTCGCAGGTGACCGAGACCGGGATCTCGATCTGCGCGGTCTTGCCGCCGAAGGCCTCCTCGAGGGTGATTTCCATGTTGTAGCGCAGGTCCGCCCCGCGCTCGCGGCCGCCGCGGCCGCGCTGACCCGCCATGCCGAACAGGTCTTCGAAAATGTCGGAGAAAGAGGAAGCGAAGCCCGCGCCGAAACCGGCAGCGCCGCCGAAGCCGCCGCCCTGCTCGAACGCAGCGTGGCCATAACGGTCGTAGGCGGCGCGCTTGTCCTTGTCCTTGAGGACCTCGTAGGCCTCGTTGATTTCCTTGAACTTGACCTCGCTGGTCTCATCCCCGGGATTGCGGTCGGGATGGAATTTCATCGCCAGCTTGCGGAACGACGACTTCAGCTTGCCTTCGTCGGCGTCGCGTTCGACTTCCAGGGTCTCGTAGTAGCAGCGCTTGGTGGACGTGGACATGATGAGCTCGGTCTATCCAATCGCGATTCAAGTTGGCGCGAAGCAACGCTGACGCATGGCGATATAAGCGGCCTTCTGCGTTGTGGCAGGGGGCAGCCCGGCAGCGCTGAGAATAACGGTTGGGAATTGATCGACGGTAACGCGGCCGACCTCGAGAGAGTCCTGGCCCGTCCGGTCCGACGCGACGGCCTCCCCCGCGAGGGAGGAGGCCGGCAGCACGCGTGGGGTCCAAGCCGTCCGCATCGTCACCCTCGCGGGCTTCAGGCGGACTTCTTGTTGTTCTTGTCGTCGTCGACTTCGGTGAATTCCGCGTCGACGACGTCGTCCTGGGCCGCATCCTTCTTGGCGTCGGCCTCGGCCTGCTGCTTGTACATGGCTTCGCCGAGCTTCATCGAAGCCTGCGCCAGCGTCTGGGTCTTGGCCTTGATCGCCTCGGCATCGTCGCCCTTCAGCGCTTCCTTGAGGTCGCTGACGGCATCCTCGATGGCGCGGCGCTCGCTCTCGGCGACCTTCGAGCCGTGCTCGGCCAAGGCCTTTTCGGTCGAATGCACCAGGCCGTCCGCCTCGTTCTTGGCGGTGACGGCTTCGCGGCGCTTCTTGTCCGCCTCGGCATTGGCCTCGGCGTCCTTGACCATCTTCTCGATGTCGGCTTCCGACAAACCGCCGGAGGCCTGGATGCGGATCTGCTGCTCCTTGCCCGTGGCCTTGTCCTTGGCCGAGACGTTGACGATGCCGTTGGCGTCGATGTCGAAGGTCACCTCGATCTGCGGCATGCCGCGCGGCGCCGGCGGAATGCCCATCAGGTCGAACTGACCGAGCATCTTGTTGTCGGCCGCCATTTCACGCTCGCCCTGGAAGACGCGGATGGTGACGGCATTCTGGTTGTCCTCGGCCGTCGAGAACACCTGGCTCTTCTTGGTCGGGATCGTGGTGTTGCGGTCGATGATGCGGGTGAACACGCCGCCCAGCGTCTCGATGCCCAGCGACAGCGGGGTCACGTCGAGCAGCAGCACGTCCTTGACGTCACCCTGGAGCACGCCGGCCTGGATCGCGGCGCCGATCGCCACGACTTCGTCCGGGTTGACACCCTTGTGCGGCTCCTTGCCGAACAGCTGCTTCACGACCTCCTGGACCTTCGGCATGCGCGACATGCCGCCGACCAGCACGACTTCGCCGATCTCGCCGGCGGTAACGCCGGCATCCTTCAGCGCTTTGCGGCAGGGCTCGACGGTCTTCTGCACGAGGTCGTCGACCAGCGCCTCGAACTTGGCGCGGGTGAGCTTCATCGTCAGATGCTTCGGGCCGGTCTGGTCCGCCGTGATGAACGGCAGGTTGATCTCGGTCTGCGTCGTCGAGGACAGCTCGATCTTGGCCTTCTCAGCGGCTTCCTTCAGGCGCTGCAACGCGAGCTTGTCGTTGCGCAGGTTGA
>JAEYTQ010000804.1 GCA_023433965.1 Pseudomonadota bacterium
GCGGACGCTTCGGGCCAGTTCGTGATGACCCCGCCGCAGCTTCCTGCGGGTTCCTATGAGCTGACGCTCCGCGCCAAGGCCCCCGACGGCACGGTGACGGAGTCCGGCCGGACCATGCCGGTGACCATCGCCGAGGCGGCGCCGCCGGCGCGGCCCGTACCGGCCGCAAAGCAGGAGGCGCGACTGGAGACGAAGCAGGCCGAGAAGGCGGACGACAAGCCGGATGTCGTGGCCGCCCTGCCATCGGCCGCACCGCGCCTGGCGTCGGGGTCCGACCGGCCGGCGGCCCGGCCGCGATTGAGCGGAGCGCCGAAGCCCAGGGCGCTCGCCCACGCGCCGGCGCCCACGACGGTCGCATCGGCCTCGTCGGCGGACGTGCTGATCCCGGCACCGGCTGACGGCGGCAGCCGGGTCATTGCCAAAGGTGACAGCCTGTGGGCGCTTAGCCGGCTCGCCTATGGCGACGGCGCCCGCTACGCGGTGATCTTCAAGGCCAACCGCGACAAGATCCAGAACCCCAACCTGATCTATCCCGGCCAGACCTTCGTGCTGCCGCAGAAGGCGGAGTGACTCTGCCCGGGCTTGGCCGCGCTATTGCGACGCTTTGCCCTGTGCCTTCCCGGAACATTCGGTTCCCTCGCGCGTCATTGTGACTGCGGCGCATTGCGCGCCTGCCGCGAGGGAGGGCCGGGACGTGGCCAGATCGGCGATCAAGTCGGCGATCATGTCGGGGCGCATGAGACTGGCGCTGGCGGGCGCGGCCGTCATGTTCTCGGCGGTGCTGCTGCTGCCAGGCAAGGCCGAGGCGCAGTTCGGATTGCGCGGCGGTCCGCTCGGCGTGGCGCGCTTTGCCGTCGGCCACATGATGGGCCTGTCGCGGCTGCGCCATTCGCGCATGGCGGTGCGCGGCAGCCGCTACCGCTCCGCGGCGCTGAGGTCGCAAGATCCGCGTCGAGATCCGCGCGCCGAGCGCGGCCAGCTGTCCAACCCTTACGTCGTGCGCGCGGCGCTCACGGCGCAGGCTGCGCTGGCGGGCTGGCAGGGTGGCCGCAGGTCGCAGGGCTGGTGGCGCCATCCCGACGGCAGCTACGGCTGGGCCGGCCCGGTGTTCTGGCCCTTCGCGCACGACGATCTCACCAATGCGATCATCCTCGGCGATGCGACCAGCATCTCGCTCTACGGCTATGGCGACATCTACGCCGCGCTGTTCACGCCCTATGCAGCGAAGGAGCTCGCCGCCTACACCAAGTCGCAGGGCCGGCGTGCGCGGGTGCCGTCCGCCGAGACCCTCTGCGAGGCCAGCGACACCGGCGGCCTGCCGGTCGAGCGCATCGCGGGCGCCGTGCAGCCGAACGAGTTGCAGCGCACCGCGCTGGACGAGCTCGCGGCGGCCTGGACGGCGGCGGCCGACGCCATCGGCGACGCCTGCCCAGCGCAGGCGCCCGCGGATGCTGCGGCGCGCCTCGGCCTGATGCGCGAGCGCATCGAGGCCATGATCAAGGCCGTCGACGCCGTCGAAGCGCCGCTGTCGAAATTCGTCGATCTCCTCAACGACGAGCAGAAGGCCAAGTTCGATGCGCTCGCCAGCGAGCGACGCGCCGCGCTTGCCGCGCTTCAGCGCAAGGATGCGCAGGCGGAAGCTGCCTGCAAGGCGGACTACGATCCCCGCTACGACGAAAAGGCGCAGCGCCAATACGAGCAGCTGGTGCAGCAGCAATGGCCCGCCGCCGACATCGCCGCCACGCTCCACCTCGACGAGGTCGCCCGCGCCCGCCTCGAAGTGCTGCAGGACACCGCGCTCCGCACCATGCAGACGCTCAGCGCCTGCCCGACGAAGCCCGCCGCGACCCCGCAGGCGCGCCTCGCCGCGGTGAAGGCGCGGCTGCAGACGATGCGGGAGGCCGTCGCCGGCGTCACGGATGCGCTCGACGATTTCCAGGCGGATCTGAGCGACGAGCAGAAGGCGGCGTTCGAGGCGCTCGGGCCGAAGCGCGGGGCGTGAGACCCGCGCCGAAACGCCTCGCGTGAAAGTCGCTAGCCAAGCTCCCCTCTGACCTTCGCCGCTGCATCGCACATGGCCTTCAGCTTTCCGAACGCGGTCGCGCGCGGCATGTATTTCATGCCGCAATCGGGCGCAGGGATCAGGCGCTCCGGCGAGACATATTTCAGCCCTTGCCGAATTCGCTCTGCAACCGCATCGACGCTCTCGATCTCGGGGTCCGCGAGATCGAGCACGCCGAGCATGATCTTCTTCGACGAGAGGTCCTTGAGCACGCCGAGGTCGAGCTTCGGCTGCGCAGCCTCGATCGAGATCTGGTCGGCAATGGTGTCGTCCAGCTCGGCCAGGAAGGAATAGCCGGCGGGCTTGTTCGAGCCGGGGACGACGGCTGCATAGCCAAAGCAGAGATGCACCACGGTCGGCACCGTGATGCCCTGCAGCGCGCGGTTGATCGCCTTGACCGCATAGCGCTTGGCGAGCTCCGGATTGTTGCGCACCCAGGGCTCGTCGAGCTGGATCACGTCGGCGCCGGCTTTCTGAAGCTCGAGCGCCTCGGCATTGACGGCTTCGGCGAGCGCCATCGCGAGCTCTTCCTCGTCCTTGTAGAACTCGTTCTTGGCCTGTTGGCTCATCGTGAACGGGCCGGGAAGGGTGATCTTGGCCGCGCGCTCGGTGTTCTTGCGCAGGAACTGCATGTCGTGCAGTTCGACCGGGCCTCTGCGCCTGACGGGACCGACGACGCGCGGCACCGGCGTCTGCGTGTTGCCGGTGCGCGCCACGATCATCGCGGGATTGTCCGCATCGATGCCGTCGAGCGCCGTGGCGAAGCGGTTGGAGTAGCTCTCGCGGCGAATCTCGCCGTCGGTCACGATGTCGATGCCGGCGCGCTCCATGTCCCGGATCGCGACGATGGTGGCGTCGTCCTGGGCTTCTTCCAGATGTTCCGGCGGCAACCGCCACATGTCGTGCAGGCGGGTGCGCGGCACCACCTTCGACAGCATGGCGCGATTCACCAGCCATTCCGGCTGGGGATAGCTGCCGACCACGGTGGTCGGCAGGATGTGCGTCGGCATGGGCATGGCGGTCTCCTTCTTCTTCTTGTTGTTGGGCGCCGGTTCAGGCTGCGCGCGTCGCCGCGACTGAACCCTCGTCCTTAACGGGATTGCGCAGGATGCCGATGCCGGAGATCTCGATCTCGACGACGTCGCCGCCCTTCATCCACAGCGGCGGCGTGCGATAGGCGCCGACACCGCCGGTCGTGCCCGTCACGATCACGTCGCCGGGCGCGAGCTCCGTGAAGGTCGAGCAGTAGGCGATCAGGGCGGGCACGTCGAACACGAGGTCTGAAATCGGCGCCTTCTGCACTTCGACGCCGTTGAGCCGGGTGATCAGTGTCTGTTGGCTGATATCGGTCAATTCGTCGGTCGTGACCATCCAGGGTCCGAAGCCGCCGGTGCCCGCGAAATTCTTGCCCGGCGCGAATTGCGAGGTGTGGCGCTGCCAGTCCCGGATGCTGCCGTCATTGTAGCAGGCATAGCCGGCGACATGGCCGAGCGCAGCTTCACGCGAGATGCGCCGCCCGGCCCTCCCGATGATGACGGCCATTTCACCCTCGTAGTCGAAGCGCTCGGACTCCAGCGGCCGAACCATCGGCTGGCCATGACCGACCTGGCTGTTGGCGAAGCGGGTGAAGATCATCGGATGCGCCGGCGTCGGGTGGCCGCTCTCGGCAAGATGCGTGGCGTAGTTGACGCCGATGCAGAAGACCTTGTCCGGATCCGGCACCGTCGGCAGCATCGCGACGTCCTCGAGCGCGTAGTCGGGCCTCTCGCCGGCGAGCTTCTTCAACTCGTCAAGCGAGCCATTCGCAAGCAGCGCCTTCAGCGTTGGATAGGCCTTCAGGCGCTTGCCGGCGTCGATGACACCCTTGTCGGTGACGATGCCATAGCTCGCCGTACCGGCGATGGTGAAGCTTGCAACTTTCATCGGTCAAACACTCTCTTCGATGGAGGAAACATAGTCGTCGATCGGAAGCGCGATCGCGCCGTTGCGGATCGGAACGCAAGGAGCCGGAAAATCCTGACGGAAGCTGGCGCGGGCCGCAGCAACACGGTCGAGAAATCGTTCCAGGTGATCCATCGCGCCGGTGGGCAGATCGTGCAGCACCATCAGCGTCCAGGATTGCCGGCTGCACTGGTCGAGCGCGCGTTCGGTCCAGCCGTCGGGGTCGTCCCAGTCGCGCGGAATGGAATTCCAGAGAACGCAGCTGTGCTTCTCGCGGGCGAGATGGTCCACGACCGACGGCTTGAGCAGCCGCTTGTCCAGATTGCCGCCGCCACCGAACGGCCGGAACCAGCGCTGCGGATGCGCGAGTTCGCCGATCGCATCCTGCGTGCGGCGGATCTCGCTGTCTGCGGTGTCGGGCCCGGATTGCTCGCCGAGCGGAACGCTATGCGTAAAGGTATGATTGCCGATCCAGTGCCCCTCGCGATGCGCGCGCTCCGCAAGCTTGCGCCGCTCGGGGTCGACAAGCTTTTCGCCGATGACGAAGAAGGTGGCCTTGATTCCGCGCTCGCCGAGAATGTCGAGCACGCGCGGCGTCACGTCGGGCTCGGGACCGTTGTCGAATGTCAGGGTCAATTCGTACACGCGCGTACCTCAGGTCGCCGGCTGCATCGCGCTCGAAGCGGTCTCGTCATTGGCCTGACCGCCGCGCGTCCCGGTCTGCCAGATCGCCGCCTTGCGCTCGATCCACCGGATCACGGCGTTGAAGCCGATCGCGAGGAACAGCACCAGTAGCACGCCGGCGAACACGTGCGCGCTGTCGAGGATGGTGCGGTAGCGCGAGATCAGGTAGCCGATGCCGGCCGAGGAGATCAGCATTTCCGAGACGACCACGCCGACGATCACCAACGCGCCGCCGACACGCAGGCCGGACAGCACCGTGGGGATCGCCGCAGGGATGATGACGCGGACGAGTCGCTGGCTCAGCGTCGCGCCCATGCTGCGGGCCGCGAGCAGCAGCTGCGGGTCGATGGTCTGGATGCCGGCCGCGGTCGCGAGCATCGTCGGCAGGAAGCCGTAGATCGAGGCGAACGCGATTTTGGACTCCGAGCCGATGCCGAGCCACACGGTAAAGACCGGATAGAGGATCACCAGCGGCACGGCATAGAGGCTCGACACCATCGGCATGATCAGGACGCGCGGGCCGGGCAGGCTGCCGACGATCGCGCCGAGCAAAATGCCGCCGCCGCAGGCAAAGGCCATGGAGACCACGACCTCGTAGAGCGTGACCGCAAGCGCATGGCCGTACTCACCCGCGTCGGTCCACCCGGCTATCAACGTGGACGACAGCGACGGCAGGAACAGCTCGGCAATGAGCCCGCTGCGTGGCAGCAGCTCCCACAGCGTGATCAGGCCGATCACGATCAGATATCGCAGCGTCTTGGCGCTGATCCCGGCGCTCATCCCCGCCTCATGCCGATTTGCGGATGTGGCGCCAGATGCGGTCGCGCAGGCTGCCGAAGGCATCGCCGCTCAGCATCTCGTAGGTGCGTGGCCGCGGCAACTGGACCTGGAGATGGTCCACGATCCGGCCGGGCCGCGCCGACATCACGATCACCTCGTCGGCGAGATAGACTGCTTCGGTGAGGCTGTGCGTGACGAACACGACGGTCTTGCCGGTGGCGGCCCAGATGCGCAGCAGCTCGTCGCCCATGGTCATGCGCGTCTGCTCGTCCAGCGCCGCGAACGGCTCGTCCATCAGCAGCACCGGCGGGTCCTGGACCAGCCCGCGCGCGATCGAGACCCGCTGCTTCATGCCGCCCGAGAGCTCGTGCGGATGGCGCCTGCCGAAACCTTCGAGCCCGACCAGCTTGAGCGCGTCCTGCGCCTTGGCTCTCCGCTCGGCCTTGGGCACGCCGCGCAGGGCCAGCGGAAACTCGACATTGTCCTCCGCCGTCAGCCAGGGAAACAGGCTCGCCTCCTGGAACACCACGCCGACCCTGTCGGGGTCCGGCTGCGGGATCGGCGCGCCGCTGATCGTGATCGTGCCCGCGGTCTGCTGGCGCAGGCCCGCCATCATCATCAGCAGGGTCGATTTCCCGCAGCCGCTGGGGCCGACCAGCACGACGAAGCGGCCAGGCTTGACCTCGAGCGAGACGTCCTCCAGCGCGACGACGTCCTGCGACCGGGTCTTGAACACCTGGCCGACGTTCTTCACCTCGATCGCGCCGGCGCGCGCGGCGGGCTTGAGCGGGGTCACGTTCGCCAATGGCTGCATCGCGTTTCCACCCATCTGACAAGTTCGTTGAAGGTCATGGCGATCGCGGCAACCATCACGACGCCGGCGAGGAGCTGCTTCATCTGGAAATTCTCGCCCCAGATCGCGATCTGGTGGCCGATCCCGTCGCGCGAGGCGTACATCTCGGCGAGGATCACGCCGGTCAGATTGAAGATCATGGAGATCCGCAGCGCCTCCAGCAGCACCGGCAGCATGCTCGGCAGGTAGACGCGAAACGCGGTCTGCATCGGCGTGGCGCCATAGGAGCGCGCCACCGTCAGATGCTCGACCTTGACGGACTCCACCGCCGTCGTGGTCGACATGATCACGATGAAGATCGTGGAGAAGAAGCCGAAGCCGACCTTCTGGGCAAAGCCGACGCCGAACACCAGGATGAACATCGGCAGGAAGATCGATTTCGGGATGCTGAAGGCGAAGAACAGCAGGGGCTTCGCAACATCGGCAAAGTAGCGGTTCTCCGCGACGAGAAAGCCGATCAGGGCCCCGACCGGCACGGCGAGCGCGAACGCGGTCAGAACCTCGGTCGCCGTCACCATCAGGTCCTTCTGCACGGCCGCGCGTTGCAGGAGATCGCCGAGCGTCACGAACGTGTCGGACGCCGACGGCAGCAGGCGCGGATTGACGATGCCGGTGCGCGACAGCATTTCCCACAGCGCCAGGACCGCGACGATGATCGCGATCCGCGCCAGGTTGATGGCGAGCTTGCCCTGCATGTCGCTACTTGGTCGGGACGGGCTTGAACCTGGTCGAGATCACCTCCTCGGCCGGCACGATGTCCTTGAGCCCGCCGAGCTTGGCGAGGTCGAGCGAGAGCTGGACGGCCGCACTCACATTGGCCGCGCCCATGTCGCCACTGGTCTCGAGCTTCATGATGGTGTTGTCGTATTCGAGGCCCGCGATCTCCGGCGGCATCTCGTAGAGCTCGGCGATCAGCTTGACGGTGACGTCGCGATTGGCGCGCATGAACGCGACCGCGCCGTAGAGGGCGTTGACCGCCTTCTGCACCAGCTCGGGCTTGGCCTCGGCGAACTTGTCGAGCACGATCCAGCCGGCGGTGAGGTTCGGCGGAACCGCAGTCGCGTAATCGAGGATGGTCTTGGCTTCGCCGGATTTCGAGATCTGGAAGCTCAGCGGCGAATAGACCACGGCGGCGTCGACATTGCCGGCGAGCAGGTTCGGTACCAGGCCGCCGCCGCCGACGGGCACGCGCGTGAAGTCGATCTTCTTGTCCTGGATGGTCCACAGCGCGAGCAGGTCCGAGCCCGAGCCGGCCGCGGTGATCGCCACTTTCTTGCCGTTGAGGTCCTTGACTTGAAGCGTCGATTTGGCCGGCACCATCAGCTGCCAGCCGAAATTGCCCATGGCGGCGTTGGCGACGATGCGCGACATCACGCCCTTCTTGCGTCCGGCGGAGACCAGCGACGGCGGGTCGAGGATGATGTCGGCGGCGCCCGCAGCCATCCCTTCGAACGTCTCCGCGCCGCTGCGATAGATCGTCAGCTCGGCCTTGATGCCTTCTTTCTCGAACAGCTTCTGGCGCACCGCCGTTTCGGCGATCGTCGTCGGCCAGTAGGTTTTCGTGGGCAGGCCGACGCGAATGGTTTCGGCGGCGTTCGCAGGGCCAGTGAGAATGGCGGCGGCGACGAGCGACATGAATGCGTGACGACGATTGATCTTCATTGCTTCCTCCCGGTTTGTCTTTTCTTGTGCTGATTTTGTAGGAATCGTCAGGTCGTGCGGCTCACCTCCGCAATGCGCGAGGCGGCGAGCTCGACGAAGTCCCTGGTGATGCCGAAATGCGTCGACAGGGCGCGAACGGCCGCATCGGCGTCGCGCTCCACCACGGCAGCGACGATCGCCTCATGCTCGGCCTCGACGTCTCGCGGCTTGCCGCCGAGTTCGCGACGGATCGACAGGCGCCGATATCTCTCGCTCTGCTCGTGCAGCACGTCGCGAAAGCCGAGCAGCCATGGCGAGCCGCAGGCGTTGACCAGTGCGCGGTGGAAAATGCGGTGGCGGACCACCCATTCCTCGTAATGCACGGTCGGATCGTCCGGGTAGTGATAGGGGACGGCCTTCAGATCCGCCCAGGTCGATTTTACAGAGGCGAGCCAGGCATCGTCGCCCCGCTCGATCGAGCGGCGCAGCGCGAGGCCCTCGATGTCGATTCGGGTCTGGGTCACGTCGGCGAGGTCGGCGAGCGACACCGGGCTGACGCGGAAGCCGCGCTGGTCCGACGCCTGCACGAGGCCGTCGGCGACGAGGCGCGACAGCGCCTCGCGTACCGCCGCAAGGCTCACCGAGAACTGCTTGGCGAGGCCGGCGATATGCAGCTTTTGACCCGGTAGCAGCCGCGTCGCCAGGATATCGGCGCGCAGCCGCTCGTGCAGCGCCGACGTCAGGCTGCGCGGACCGTCACCGGGACTTCCCGACATGTCGAACTGGAGCGGACCCATCGCGCGAATGATTGCAGCGCC
>JAEYTQ010000002.1 GCA_023433965.1 Pseudomonadota bacterium
TGGTTCCGGCAAATGAGACCCGCAGCCGGTCGAGCAGGTTGGCGGCATCGCTGCTCGCCAGGATCATCTGCACCGCCGTCTGATCGGCGTGCCCCTTGACGCGCTCGGCGGCGGTTCGCAATCGAACCTCCGCACCGTGTCCCGCGCCGTGCGATGCGGTGAACCCGGAAACGAGGTCGCTCTGTTCGGCGAGATAGTCGAGCAGCTCGTCGCGGAGCTGATCCGGCACGATCGGGGTGAGCGAGACCGGCTGATCGATCATTTCGTCAGCCTCGGCGTTCCGCCATAGCGGCGATACAGGATCGGAAGGAGAATTAGCGTGAGCAGGGTGGAGGACAGCAGCCCTCCGATCACGACGATGGCGAGCGGCCGCTGCACTTCGGATCCAGGACCGGAGGCGAACAGCAGCGGGATCAGGCCCAGCGCCGTAATGCTCGCGGTCATCAGCACCGGCCGAAGCCTGCGCATGGCGCCTTCGACGACGATGCGATCCTCGGGCAGGCCGTGGGCGCGGAGCTGGTTGAAATAAGAGACCAGCACGACGCCGTTAAGGACGGCGATGCCGAGCAGCGCGATGAACCCGACCGAGGCCGGTACCGACAGGTACTCACCGGTCAGCACCAGGGCGAACACGCCGCCGATCAGCGCAAAGGGGATGTTGACCAGCACGAGCAGGGCCTGCCGGATGGCGCCGAACGTGGTGAAGAGCAGCAGGAAGATCAAGCCGATCGCAACGGGCACGACGATCGACAGGCGCGCGGCGGCGCGTTGCTGGTTCTCGAACTGTCCGCCCCAGGTCAGCCGGTAACCGTTCGGAAGCGGAAGCTCGGTCGCAACCTTCTGGCGGGCCGCTTCGACGAAGCCGACCATGTCGCGGCCGCGGATATTGGCGCGGACGACGCTCATGCGGGCGCCATCTTCGCGGTCGATCTTCACCGGCCCGTCCACGCGCTGGATGCGCGCGACCTGCGCCAGCGCGACATGCTGGCCGGACGCCAGCGTCAGCGGCAGGCTTGCCAGCAGGGTCGGCGCCGCCCGGGTCGTCTCGCTGCCGCGGACGAGGATGGGCGTGCGGCGCCCTTCCTCGAGCGCGGTGCCGATGGTCCGGCCCTCGATCTGGGTGCGGAGCGAGTTGACGATGGAATCCACCGTCAGACCGAGGCGGCCGGCCTCCATGCGATTGACCGCGACCGTGTAATATTGGGCACCCTCGTTCAACGTGGTGTAGACGTCCTCCGCACCGTCGATCCCGGACAGGATGGCCGACAGCTTGGCTGCGGCGTCGTTCAGCCTGGCAATGTCGGGGCCGAAGATCTTGACCGCAACGTCGCCGCGCACGCCGCTGATCATCTCCTGTACCCGCATGTCGATCGGCTGGGTGAAGCCTAAGGAAATGCCGGGAAAGCCGGTCAGAACTTCGCGGAGCTTCTGCAGCAGGGCCTCGCGATCGTCGGTCTGCCTTTCGCCGGCTGGCTTGAGCACGAGGAACGTGTCGGTCTGGTTGGGGCCCATGGGATCGAGGCCGAGCTCGTCGGAGCCGGTCCGCGCGACGATGCCGGCGATATCAGGCACGGCCAGAAGTGCTCTCTGGAGCCTCGCATTCATGGCGAGCGACTCGTCGAGGTTGACCGAAGGCAGCGTCTCCACGCTGACGATGACGTCGCCTTCGTCCATCGTAGGCATGAAGGTCTTGCCGAGCTTGGTGTAGGCGAATCCCGCCGCGATCAGGCCGATCAGCGCCGCAGCCATCACCTTGCGCTCGTTGTTCAAGGCCCAGTCCAATGCCGGCGCGTAGACCCGCTGCGCTGCACGGACCAGCATGGGATCGCGGTGCGAGGCGGCCTTCAGCAGATAGGAGGTCATGACCGGGACCACGGTGAGTGCCAGCAGCAGCGAGCCGGTGAGCGCGAGGATGATGGCCAGCGCGACCGGAATGAACAGCTTCCCTTCCAATCCTTGCAGCGTCAGCAATGGGATGAACACGATGATGATGATGAGGACGCCCGAGGCGACCGGCTCCAGCACCTCGCAGACCGAACGGTACACCAAGTGGATCAGCGGAACGGCTTTGCCCGGTTCGTGCTTGCCCAGATTGCCGACGATGTTCTCGACCACGACGACCAGCGCGTCGATCAACATGCCGATCGCGATCGCAAGTCCGCCGAGGCTCATCAAATTGGCCGACATCCCGACCAGGCGCATGACGATCAATGCGATGACGATAGCCAGCGGCAGGGTGAGGGCGATCACCAGCGAGGCCCGCCAGTTGCCGAGGAAGAGCAGCAGCAGAACGATGACGAGGGCGGTCGCCTCGCCGAGGGCCTGCACCACGGTGCCGACGGCCCGGTTGACCAGGCGGCTGCGGTCGTAGAACACGTTGATGGAAACGCTCTTCGGGAGTGCGGGCTGCAGCTCGGCGAGCCGGGCACGCACGTCGCGGACGAGTTGACCTGCGTTGGCGCCACGCAAGCCGAGAACGAGCCCCTCGACGGTTTCACCGTTGCCGTCCGCCGTGACAGCGCCATAGCGCGTCAGCGCGCCGACCTTGACGGTCGCGACGTCGTTGACCAGGATAGGCATGCCGTCGCGGGTGTCGACGACGATGGCCTTGATGTCCTCGATCGATCGGATGCTGCCCTCGATCCGGACCAGGGCACTGTCCTCGCCCTGGTTCACGCGCCCTGCGCCGTCGTTGCGGCTGTTGGCTTCGATCGCCCGGCGGAACAGGTCGTAGGAAATGCCGCGCGCGGCAAGGGCGTCGTTGCGCGGCACGATCTCGAAGGCGCGGACGTAGCCGCCGAGCGCATTGACGTCTGCAACCCCGGCGACCGTCCGCAGCGCGGGGCGGATCACCCAGTCGAGCAAGGTCCGGCGCTCGGCCAGCGAGAGCTCGGGACTGTCGATCGTGAACATGAACATCTCGCCCAAAGGGCTCGTGATCGGCGCAAGACCGCCGCTCACGCCTTCCGGGAAATCACGCGAGATGTTCGACAGGCGCTCCGTGACTTGATTGCGCGCCCAATAGATGTCGGTGCCGTCCTCGAAATCGATAGTGATGTCGGCCAGCGCGTATTTCGTTGTCGAACGCAGCACCTTCTTGTTCGGCAATCCGAGCAGCTCGAGCTCGACCGGCACGGTGATGCGCTGCTCGACCTCTTCGGGGGTGAGACCCGGCGCTTTCATGATGATCTTCACCTGAACCGGCGAGACGTCGGGAAAGGCGTCGATCGGCAGGCCGGGCAAGAGGACGGCGCCGGCGCCAACCAGCAACAACACGCTCAACAGGACGAATAGTCGCTGCGACAGCGCGGACGCAACGAGGTGCCGGAGCATCTATTGCCCCAGTCCGGAGAGAATGCCGCGAAGCGCCGAAACCCCGCCGATCGCGACCTCATCCCGGTCCGTGATCGGGCCGGACACGACGACATGGTCCTGATCTTCCGCGACCAGCTTGACCGGCACCAGCCGGAAACCGCCGGCCGTGGCCACGAACACCGAGGTCTGCTCGCCTCGCCGCACCAGCCCGTTGTAGGGAATCTCCCACGCGCTTTCGCCCATGGAGAGAAAGCCGATGCGGGCCGCGGCGGTCTGGCCAGGATGCAGCTCCCCGTCGTTGGGAATTTCCGCGCGAACCAGGATGGTCTGGGTGCCAGGGTCGATGGTCTCGGAGACCAGCACGACCTTGCCGGCCGTGGGATAGTCCGCGATCTCGACCTTTGCGCCGACGCGGATCGCCCGGATATTGGCTGCGGGGACCGCGATTTCCGCCCATAGCGGCGAGAGCCGCGCCAGCTTGACGAGCGGTGCGGATTGCTCGATCCGCTGTCCCGGCGACACCGTGAGCTCGACCACGGAAGCGGTCTGCGGCGCATTCACGGTGAGCGTGCCGCTGATCGCCGCCTCCTGGCCCAGCCGAAGAATTGCTTCGTCGGACATCCCGCTCAGATGCAGCATCTGGCGCCGCTCGGCGACCACCAGCGCGGCCTGGCGCGCTTCGGCCTGGCTGGCCTCCAGCACACGCTGCGGCACGGCCTTGCCCTCGAACAGGTCCATGTTCCGCTTGAGCTGCTGGCTGGCGAGATGCTCTTGCGCGATCGCGTGCAGGTAATCGCGCTGCTGAGAGACGAAGCTTGGACTCTCCAGCACGACCAGCGGCTGGCCGGTGGTGACATGATCGCCGCGCCCGACGAGGAGATTGGCGACCATGCCGGCCACGGGCGCGCTGACGACCCACAATTGCGGCGTGGGGATCACGATCCGGACGGGATAGGGCAGCGTCAGATCGGTCCGGACCGCGACCGGGTGACTCACGCGCACGCCGAGATTGCGCGCCTGCGCATCGCTCAGCTTCACCTCGTCCTGGGCCATCGATACGGACGGCCACAAGCCCAGTGCAACGGCAACGAAGGCGCGAATGAACGCGCCCCCTGTCGAGGTGGGAAGGAGAGTACTGCGAAGGATTCGCATCAGGGATATCCACACCCACGGGCAGGCGAAACCCGACTGCAGGTTTCGACTACTCCACCAGCGTGCTGGCGGGTTGATTTGCCTCAAGCGGGCCAGCCATCGTGGAAGGCCGCTCGCCGGTGTTGCAGCGTTTCGGTCGCTCACGATGGACGCTTCCTGCCGGTGATCATTGCCTTCACCAGGTTTTCGCGGTGCTCGAAGCTGGCCAGCAGGACGCCAAGCACATGCACGATGACGAGGCCGATCGTGAGGTTGGCGAACGCCTCATGCACCTCCTCCACCCATTTTGCTCCCCAGAAGCTGTCGGTCGTCATCATGTAACCGGTGGTGCAGGTGCCGATCAGCATGACGATCAGGACCACGACCATCGCGCCGCCCGCCGGATTGTGGCCGAGATAGCGCGGCGCCCTGAGCAGCGCCACGTCGCGCAGATTGGCGAGCACGGCGCGCGGCGAGCGCACGAAGTCACTGAAGCGCGCATGGCGGGGCCCTACGATGCCCCACAAAATCCGCAGCGTCAGCAATCCGGCAATCGTGTAGCCGGCGGTGATATGGACGTTCTTGATCTCATTGCCCGTCGCATAAGCGAGCAGGAACAGTCCGGCCAGCGACCAATGAAAGATGCGTACGAAGGGGTCCCAGACCCGGACTGAAGCCGCCCGCTGCTCGCCGTCGGCCTCGATTGCGTCGTGAATGGCGCTCATGCTGCAGCTCCTTACAGCTGGCCGACGATCTGGCCGCTGGTCGGATCGACGAACAATTCGACCCGGCTGCCGGACTTGTCGATCGTGTAGAGTTCGCCACAAGCATTCTTGAGCTTGGCTTTCTGGACCTTGTAACCTTGGGCTTCGATCCTGGCCTGCAATTGTTCGAGCGACAGCCAGCTGGTCTGCGGCGCTGCTGTGCAGGGGCGCCCGAGGCTGCCGGCATGAGCCGTCGTGGCGGCTGCAAGCAAGGCGGCGGTGGCGGCGATGATGGTGATCTTGCGCATGGTTCTCTCCTGCGTGTGGCGGTCGCCCGCGTCGTGCGGCGGGCGATGGCGAACATTGGCAGAGGAGCCCTGACCGACGCCTGTTGATCCACGTCAGCAATTTGTCAGCTGGATTGGGGCATTCTCTATCGATGCGATCCCCTGGATTTCTGAAATTCCTCGCGGTGCTGCCACTGGCGCGGGTCCTGCTCGCGCCCGTGCCTGCGGCCGCAGGCGGTCACGAGAGAGGCGCGCCCGATGCGGTTCGTCGCGCAGTCGAGGCGGGCGAGATCAAGTCGCTCGCCGACATTTTCGGCTCCATTCGGGGCAAGCTGCCGGGTGAGGTTGCCGGCGTCGAGATCGAACGCCAGCGGGGCCGCTGGGTCTACGAGTTTCGCGTCGTTGGCGACAAGGGTCGCCTCTACGAGGTGCACGTCGACGCGCGCAGCGGCGAGATCGAACGCATCAAGGAGAAGTGATGCGCCTGCTGCTTGTCGAAGACGACCGACGGATCGCGGCTGACGTGGCGAGGGCGCTCGACGCGGCCGGCTATGTGGTCGAGACCGTCCGCAACGGCGAGGAGGCATGGTTTCGCGGCGACACCGAGGACTACGGTGCCGTCATCCTCGATCTCGGCCTGCCCGGAATGGATGGCTTGGCGGTGCTCAAGCGCTGGCGTGCGAACGGACGGTCCATGCCGGTGTTGATCCTGACGGCGCGGGGCAGCTGGGCCGAGCGCGTCGATGGTATCGATGCCGGCGCCGACGACTACCTGCCCAAGCCGTTCCGCATGGAGGAGTTGCTGGCACGGTTGCGCTCGATCGTACGACGCTCGGCGGGCCATGCCTCTCCGCGGATCGTGGCTGGCGACGTCGAACTGGACGAGCGCCAAATGAAAGTGACGCTACGCGGCGTGCCCGTCGCGTTGTCGCCGCTGGAGTACCGCCTGATCGCCTTTCTCCTGCACCATCGCGGTCGCGTGGTGTCGCAGCAGGAGCTCGATGAAAACGTCTATGGCCACGGCGAAGACCACGAGTCGAATGCGCTCGAGGTG
>JAEYTQ010000658.1 GCA_023433965.1 Pseudomonadota bacterium
CGGTTCGCCGAGGCGTACCAGAGCGCGATCTTGTCGCGCGCCTTGATCTGGTGGCCGAACAGCTCGGTATCCTCGGTGGCGGTGCGGCGCATATGCGCGAGCGGGGTCTGCCAGCGGAGCACCTCGGGCACGAAACTGTCGAGCAGGTCGGGGTTTTCGCGCAGCTTGCGATACTGTTCCGGATGCTGGCGCAGCGCGAGAAGCGAACCGGACATGGTGTTGCGGGTGGTGTCGTTGCCGCCGACGATCAGGAGGATGAGATTGCCGAGGAAGTTCTTGGCGTCCATGTCCCGCGTCGCGGCGCTGTGCGCCATCATCGACAACAGGTCGCTCTTCGGCGGCTGCGCGATGCGCTCCTGCCAGAGCCGGGAGAAATAGGCCGCGCATTCCGTCAGCTCGGCCATCCGCTCGTCCTCGGTGGCGACGAGGCCATCGGGGCCGGGAATGGTGGT
The DNA here is from genome assembly GCA_023433965.1 of Pseudomonadota bacterium. GTDB lineage: Bacteria > Pseudomonadota > Alphaproteobacteria > Rhizobiales > Xanthobacteraceae > Bradyrhizobium. The sequence goes on from JAEYTQ010000658.1 coordinate 453, forward strand.
GGCGATGTCGGACCAGCGCGTCAGCTTGCGGCGGTCCTCCCAGGGGAAGTCGAACAGCACCGCCAGCATCTGCGTCGTCAGCTCGATCGAGACGCGGTCGACCCAGTCGAACACCTCGCCGCGCGGCAGGTTGTCCAGGCACTCGGCCGAGCGCTTTCGGATGTTGATGGCGAGATTGTCGAGATGCGTCGGCGTGAACATCGGCGCCACGGTCTTGCGCTGGGCCGCGTGGCGCGGCGGGTCCATGGAGATGAAGCTCTCGCGGCGCAGATCCGGATCGATGTCGCGGATGGTGATGCCGCCGAGCGCGGACGCCGAGGAGAACACCGCATGGTTCGTCTCGATCTCCATGATGTCGTTGTAGCGCGTCACCGACCAATACGGGCCGAACATCGAGTCCTTGCAATAATGCACGGGGTCTTCCCGGCGCAGGCGGTCGAAATACGGCCAGAACGTATCGGTCCTGAACAACTCGGGATCTCCGGGATCGAACTGCTCCAGCGGCAGCGTATCGGCGCGTGCGCGTAAGGCCTCGAGCCTGGACGCGTTCTCGATGGTCCCATGCATGACCACTCTCTCCCTAGATGTGAACCGCGCGTCGTTGAATTCTGCGCTGCGGTATTTGATTTGCAATTACAGCCGGTTGTCTGCGCCGGGGCAAGGGAGAGTTTTGCCACATCCAACCCTCGCGAGAGGGAATGCGTAGCCGGGATCAGCGAAGCGACATCCGGGACTTTGCACGCGTTCCCGGGTATAGCTCCGCTCACCCGGGCAACAGGACGGGCCACGAACCTGCCAGCGTGATCCCCCGCACATGGATTGTCGTGAAATCATGCCAAAAGCGAGCCGGAATCGCGCCAAATCGAACCCGCCCGTCTTGGGGACCGACTAATCTCTGATCTATAGTTTGCCCGGAACAGATACGCATCCCGAGGTTGCCGCCGTGAACAATATGCAGTGGGCCCCCATTGGCTCCGAACCGTTACCCCCGCCGCTGCCGCCGACGCGCGTGGACTTCTCCGGCAACCGTTCCGAGTTTCGCAAGCTGGTCACCAAGGGGGCCATGCTGGAGCTCGTCACCTTCGGTTTCTACCGGTTCTGGCTCGTCACCGACATTCGCCGTCACCTGTGGACGCATACCGCGATCGACGGCGATGCCGCCGAATACACGGGGCGAGCCAAGGAGCTTCTGGTCGGCTTCCTGTTCGCGCTCGCGATCCTGGTGCCGATCTATCTCGCCTATTTTCTGGTCGGCATCGAGTTCGAGCGCTGGCAGGCCTTTGCCTCGATGCCGCTGTTCCTCGCCTTCTATGCCTTCGGCCAGTTCGCGATCTTTCGCGCGCGGCGCTACCGCCTGACGCGCACGGTCTGGCGCGGCGTCCGCTTCTGGATGGACGGCTCGGGCTGGGCCTATTCCTTCCGCGCCATGCTGTGGGGTTTGCTCGTGCTGCTGACGCTCGGAATGGCGCTGCCCTGGCGCGAGGCGGCGCTGGAACGTTACAAGATGCAGCACACCCATTACGGCGATCTGCGTGGCGATTTCGAAGGCGACGGCTGGACCTTCTTCAAGCGCGGCTGGTGGCTGTGGCTGCTCAGCCCGGTTGCGGTCGTGATCTTCCCGCTCGCACCGTTCCTGTATGCCGAGTTCAAGGCGCGCCAATGGCGCTGGTGGCTGGACGGCATCCGCATCGGCGGTGTCAGCCTGTCCTCGCAATTGCCGCACGACGCGTTCTACGGCCTGTACTGGAAAGTGATCGGCTGGTGGACACTGCTCTCGGCCGCTTTTGGTGCCTATATGACCGGAGGTATGATGCTCGTGTTGGCGCTGAGCGGCCTTTCAGCGGAGGAGATGTTCGCCGGCGACAATGCCGCCAGGAGCATCCCCATGCTGGCGATGATGGTGATCGGCTATTTCGCGGTCGCCCTTGCCATCAACATCGTCATGCGCGTCTATCTCCAGCGCGATCTCTGGGCCAAGGTGCTGGAGACCGTCGAGGTGCACGACATCGCGGCCGCCGCCGATGTGCGAGGCAGCGGCCAGCTCGCTGGCGCGCTTGGCGAAGGTTTTGCCGATGGACTGGATGTTGCAGGATTTTGAGCCGTGAGTGAGTTGTCGACCGAGGCGCCTGCGCAGTCCGTCAAGCCGACGGTCTTCTTCGACGGCGTGTCCAGCCGCAGACGGCAGGTGGCGCTGACGCTCGGCGATGCGCTCGAGATACGCGAAGAGGGTGGAACGCCCGTTCGTTGGCCCTATGCCGACATTCGCCGTGTCGACAGCCCTCCCGGAACCCTGCGCTTGGCTGCGACGTCGGCACCGCCCTTGGCTCGGCTGGAAATCCGCGACGCCGCGCTCGCCGCCGATGTGACGGTCCGCTGCCCGAGTCTGGACGAGCACCAGACCACGCGCCGCGGTGTCGCCAAAATCGTCGGCTGGTCGGTGGCGGCGGCCGTCTCGATCGTCTGCGTCGTGCTGTTCGGCGTGCCGCTGGCCGCCGATCGTCTCGCGCCGCTGGTGCCGAAACCCGTCGAGCGGCGCATCGGCGATGCCGCCGAAGTGCAGATGAAGACCATCTTCGGCCGCAGCGTTTGTGAAGATCCAGCGGGCAAGGCTGCCTTCACCAAGCTCGTCAACCGCCTGCGCGATGCGGCCGGCCTCGACGACACCACTACGGCGGGCGTGCTGCCGACCTCGGTGCCGAACGCCTTCGCGCTGCCCGGCGGCAAGGTCTTCGTGCTGAAAGGCCTGCTCGACAAGGCCGAGACTCCCGACGAACTCGCCGGCATCCTTGCCCACGAGCTCGGCCACCTCAAGCATCACGACAACATGCGCGGCCTGATCTACAACGGCGGCACCTCGTTCCTGATCGGCCTCCTGTTCGGCGACGT
>JAEYTQ010000058.1 GCA_023433965.1 Pseudomonadota bacterium
GTGTTGGCTTTGAACGGCTTTCCGCGTCCGGCGAGCTGATCGTAGTCCATGTAACGCACCCCGCCGACCAGCGCGAAACGCTCCGTCAGGTGCAGCGTGTCCTGGAAGAACAGTGACCACTGGCCCAGCTTGTCGGTCTGGGCGCTGTCGCTGTTCGAAACCGTCGTGCCCGGTCCGATCAGACCGTAGCCGGGGTTGTAGACATTGAAGGACGGGGCCGCCTGCCGGATCAGGTTGTCGCGGTAGATCGTGCGATACTGGCCGTCGCCGCCGAACAGCACCTCGTTGCGCATGTCGCCGAGCCAGAACCCGCCCGAGATGTAGGACGTGCCGTAGCTGGAATTGCTCAGAGACCCCCGCGTGCCGTCATTGCTGCGTGTCTCGACACCGGTCGTCGCATTGACGCCTGTGATGCGGAGCTGGTTCGCGCTGAAGGTCTCGGTGTTGTAGCTGTAGCCGGCAAAGAGCTTCCAGTCCTGGTTGATGCGATGCTCGACCGATGCCTGGATCAGGTCTGACGTGCCCCACATGTTGTTGAAGGGCTCGTCGAGCCGGCGCGTCTTCGGGATCGCCAGCGGCGCGCCGTTGATGAAGGCCGTTCCGCGGTCGAACGGGGAGATGAACTCGCGGTGCTCGTAGTTGAGATGAACCGTGGTATCCTGGCCGTACCAGGCGAGCGACGGCGCAACCAGCATCTCGCGATGGCGGCCGAAATCGCGCCAGTAATCCTCGCTGACGCCATAGCCGATGAGGCGATAGGCGAGCCCCTGGTCGCCGATCGGGCCAGTGATGTCGAGCAGACCGTCGGCGCCGGTCTTGGAGGCGCTGTATGCCGAACCGAGCAACGTGACCGAGCCGTGCTGATAAAGCTCTGGGCGCTTGCTGATGGTGTTGACGATGCCGCCGGGATCCATGATGCCGTAGAGCAGCGAGGCCGGTCCCTTCAGCACCTCGACGCTTTCGACGGCGGGATTGAGACTGCGGCCCTGCACCAGCGGCATGCCGTTGCGCATGATCGAGCCGTCTCGGTTGTCGCCGAAGCCGCGGCGGATCACGGCGTCCTGGGTGCCGGCAAGCGTATTGGTCTGGGTGATGCCTGAAACGTTTCCGAGCGCATCGTCGATGTTGCGCGGCAACTGATCCTTCAACACCTGCTCGGGCACAACGTTGACCGCCTGCGCAGTGTCGAGCGGCGAGGCGCCGCTGCGCAGCGTGGTCGCGTTCGGCATCGCGCGATAGCCGAGCTTTGCGGCTTGCTGGGCGGCGGCTTCCGCGGCCGCGCGTTCCGCAAGCGTCGGCGCTGCGGGGGGCGTGTTGCGATTGCGCTGGCGCGCAGCGGTTTGTGTGCGGCGTGATGACTGGTCCGACGCCCGCGCCGGCTTCGGCCGCTGCGCCGGCGCCTCGACCGTCACGGGCGGCAATGCCGATTGCGCCTGCGCGGAGGTCATGTTGAAGGGGCATTCGGCGAGCAGCACAGCTGCTCCGATCAGAAGACCGGCACGGCTCTTGCCGGCACGATGACGACGGCCGCTGGCGCATTGGCCGTCCACGAAGGCACGCACTTTCATTCCACTTCAAGTCAAGAACGCTGAAGTGTGCGCCTGTAACAGTGGCTGCGCGCGAAGAGAACCGCAGCCTTCCTTGAATCGCTCTAGTATTGAATCATTCTAAGCGCGGAGCAGTGGCCGACATCAATCTTCGATTGATCTCGGCGCGACCGTAGCACGCCGTGCGTGAATTTTGCGGAAGCGTGCCGATCTCAGGCGATGGCAGGCGCGATCAGCTGGTCCAGCTGCCGCTTGAGCGCCGCGCCGTCGTGCAAGGCGCGAAGCGGCGGACGCACGCGCAGCCAGCCTGCATCGCCCGTCTGCGCCGCCAGGATCGCCTTCAGGGTCGCGGCCGGAGACGGCGTCTTCACCACCACATCCACCGCTGCCTGCATGCGCGCCTCGACACCGTTGCCGTCGATCACGTCCTTGACCAGCTCGGGCACAACATTGGCCATACCGCAAATGGTGCCGGCGCCGCCCGCGGCGATCGCCCGGGCGATGTCGGGCTCGTTGCCGACCGTGATGGCGAGCTCGGGCGCAGCCGCACGGAATGCCTGGAACTGCTTGAAGTCGCCGCTGGAGTCTTTCAGGCCGGCGATGATCTTGCCGTAGCGCCGGCGCAGGCTTGCGGCTGCTGTCGTCGGGATCGCGACGCCCGACACCTGCGGGATGTGGTACAGCGAGGCGCGCAACCGGTCATCGGCGACGCCATCGATGATGGCGGCAAAGGCGTCCTCGATGCCTTCGGCCGTGACGCTGCGATCGAAATAAGGCGGCAGCAGCAACACGTGGCGCAAACCGAGGCCGAGCACCGCGCGCGTCAGCGCGATACTGTCGCTAATGGCGGGGAAGCCGCCGCCGATTGCGATGCGCTCCGGCGGGATGCCAGCGTCGAGCATGGCTTCGATGGTCGCGACGCGTTCGCCGACATTGAACGAGGTGCCCTCGCCGGTGGTGCCGAACAGGACGACGCCGCCAGCGCCCTTGCCGAAGAGTTGCCTGGCGTGGCCGGCGAGCTTCGCGGAGTCCACGCTGCCGTCCGCCGCCAGCGGTGTCGCCGACGCCACCCAGAACCCGCGAATTGCCTCCGTCATTTCCATGCCCTTTTTGCTGCGACCCGGACCAAGGCTCCGGTCCTAAGAGATCTCCAAAGCCTCGTTCCGATCCGTTGTTTTCGCTTTACTTTGGCAGCTTGTACCTTACATACATGACCGGGGCAAACTCTTTCCAGCCTCCCGGCGCGGATGAGGCGCAGCTGATTTCAGAGGAAGTCCCGCATGGACATGGCCACTTCCGCCGGACGTGCCGATCAAGTGTTTGCCGCACTTCGCGACAGGCTCGGCGCCGCCGCGGTGCTCACGGGCTCCGACGTGCCGGCACGCAATGGCAACGACTGGAGCGCGAGCCTGCCGCAGACGCCGCTGGCGGTGATCAGGCCGACCGACGCGCAAGGCGTTGCCGAAGCGATCGCGGCCTGCCGGCAGGCGCGCCTGCCGTTCGTGCCGCAGGGCGGATTGACCGGGCTTTGCCGCGGCGCGTCGCCCGAAGCCGGCTGGGTCGCGATCTCGCTGGAGCGCATGACCGGCATCGAGGAGATCGACCCTGCCTCCGCAACGATGACCGTCAAGGCAGGCACGCCGCTGGAGACGATCCAGAAAGCCGCGGACGAGGCCGGCTTCTTCTTCCCGCTCGATCTCGGCTCGCGCGGGTCCTGCGCGATCGGCGGCAATCTCTCGACCAATGCCGGCGGCAACCGCGTGATCCG
>JAEYTQ010000310.1 GCA_023433965.1 Pseudomonadota bacterium
AGCGCAAGATCCAGCTCGTCGCCGGGTTCCAAGGGGTCCTCATCCTCCCGCAGGGCCGGATCATCCGACGGCGTCGGCACGCTGAAGCCGGTGGGCAGCCGCGAGTCCAGCAAGCCCGTCCCTTTCAGCTCCTCCAGGCCCGGCAGATCGCCGAGCTGTTCCAGGGTGAACTGCGACAGGAACTCCTCGGTGGTTCCGAAGGTCAAGGGACGGCCGGGCGTCTTGCGCCGCCCGCGCGGCTTGATCCAGCCGGTCTCCAGCAGAACGTCGAGCGTGCCCTTTGAAGTGACGACGCCGCGGATCTCCTCGATCTCGGCGCGCGTCACCGGCTGGTGGTAGGCGATGATCGCCAGCACCTCGATCGCGGCGCGCGACAGGCGGCGGGTCTCGGTGCTCTCCCGCGTCATCAGCCAGGCAAGATCGCCGGCGGTGCGGAAGGTCCATTTGTTGGCGACACGGACCAGATTCACGCCGCGCAAGGCGTAATCGGCCTGGAGCTGCTCGAGCGCGGCCTTGACGTCGACGCCCTCGGGCATGCGCTTGGCCAGCGTCGCCGTATCCAGCGGCTCGCTCGAAGCGAACAGCAGGGCTTCGAGCAGCCTCAATTCCTCCGGACGAGCCTGGGTTTCGTTCTCCATCGGCTCGGCCTCTTCCACCCGCACTTCAGCCAGGCTTGCCATGGTCGATTCTCCTTCTTGCACTTAGGCGACCGGCGCGTCAGGCGCAGGAGCTGCGTCCGGGACCGGCTTCGGGCGCCCCTTCCGGAAATAGATTGGCGCAAACGCCTCTTTCTGGTTCAGCTCGAGCTGACCTTCCCGCACCAGTTCGAGCGCTGCGGCAAAGCTCGAGGCAAAGACCGTGGCGCGCTGCGTCGGATCGGCGACATGCCGGATCAGGAAATCGTCGAGCACGCCCCAGTCGTCCTGCTCGTTGAGGCTGCCGACAAGGCGCTCCAGCGTGGCGCGCGCTTCCGCGAGCGACCATACGGTACGCTTGGCCAGATGCACGCTGGCCAGCACGCGGGACTGGCGCTGCGTGGCATAGGCGGTGAGCAGGTCATATAGAGTGGCGGTGTATTTCGGATGCTTGATCTCGGCAATCTGCTCGGGCTCGCCGCGCGGGAAGATGTCGCGCTGCAATTGCGGCCTGTTCATGAGCCGGTTGGCGGCTTCGCGAATCGCCTCCAGCCGGCGCAGGCGGTTGGCCAGCGCCGTGGCCATCTGCTCCGCGCTCGGACCTTCCGCGCTCGGCGGCTCCGGCAACAGCAGGCGCGACTTCAGGAAGGCGAGCCACGCCGCCATGACGAGATAATCGGCAGCCAGCTCCAGCCGGATCTTTCGCGCGGCCTCGATGAAGTGGAGATACTGGTCGGCGAGTGCCAGGATCGAGATCTTGGCGAGATCGACCTTCTGCTGCCGCGCCAGCGCGAGCAGCAAGTCGAGCGGGCCCTCATAACCCTCGACGTCCACCACCAACGCCGGCTCACCCTCGGCGAGCTCTGCGGGCCGCCCGGTTTCAAACGATAGGATTTCTGCGGTCATGCCGATGCCGTGTTTGCCCGTGCGATCAATGCGTCCAGCTCCGTGCGCGCGGCCGCTCGGTCGAACGGCTGCGGCAGCTTGCGTGCGGCGAGCGCGGCGTTCGCCCGCTCCAACGCTCTGCCGGACAATTCAGGCGTCTCTCCGGCAACGTCGCGCATCTCCTCGATGTTGCCGTTGCAATGCAGCGCCACGTCGCAGCCGGACGCGAAGATGGCGCGGGTCCGCTCGGCGATATTTCCCGACAGCGCGTTCATCGACACGTCATCACTCATTAACAAACCCTGGAACCCGATTGCGCCGCGAATCACGTCAGCAATCATTGTCGCAGATGTCGTCGCCGGATGGGCGGGGTCGATCGCGCTAAACACAACATGTGCAGTCATGGCCATCGGCAGGTCCGACAGCGGCTTGAACGCGGCGAAGTCGGTCCGCTCCAGCTCGTCCCGGGGAGTGTCGACCGTCGGCAGCTTGAAATGGGTGTCGGCGGTCGCCCGGCCGTGACCGGGAATGTGCTTGAGAACCGGCAGCACGCCCCCCTGCTCCAACCCCTCGGTGACAGCGCGGGCAATTGCGGCGACCTTGCCCGGCTCGGTGCCGTAGGCCCGATTGCCGATCACGGCATCGGCACCCGGCACCGGCACATCCGCCAGCGGCAGGCAATCCACGGTAATACCGAGATCGGCGAGGTCGGCCGCGATCAGGCGGGCGCTCAGGCGGGCCGCGGCGAGCCCGGATGCCGAATCAGTATCGTACAGGCTCGCGAATACAGCGCCCGGCGGATAAACCGGCCAGTGCGGCGGGCCGAGCCGCTGTACGCGGCCGCCCTCCTGATCGATCAGGACGGGCGCATCGGGTGCACCGGCAACTGCGCGCAATTCCGCAACCAGCGCAGCCACTTGCGCTGGCGTTGCGACATTGCGCTTGAACAGGATGAAGCCCCACGGGCGCTGGTCGCGGATAAACTCCCGCTCGGCGGCGGTCAGTTCCGTTCCGGATACGCCGGTAATGAAGGCCCGCGTGCTCATAACGGCCGATTAACCCTGCCCTGCCAGAGGGTCAAGGAATCCGCCGTTAATTCCTCTGGACGAAGCAGGCGGAGAGGCCTGCGGACTTCAGGCTGTTGCAAGCCTGCGTCGCTTCCTCGGCCGAAGCGTAGGGACCAGCGAAGGCGCGGTAGACAATCCCCTTGCCCTTGTCGGTGAGATCGACCCGCTTGATCACCGGCGAACGTGAGCCCAGCACGCTGCCGTATTTGCTCTGAAGCACGCGGTAGGACGCGGCGGCGCTATCCTCACTCTGCTGCGAGGAGACCTGCACGATGTAGCCGCCACCGCTGCTCACCGGCGCAATCGGGGTGGGGTTGGTCGCGGCCATCCGCTGCGGCGGCTCGGCTCCGGACGCCGATTGCGGCGCGAGCGACATCGGCTGATTGGCGCTGGCATTGGCCGAGGTCGGCGGATTACGCGGCACGGCTGGCGCAGCGGGTGCAGCCACAGGCTTCGGCGCAGCCATGGGCTTGGCGGCAGCGCCCGATTGAGGTGCCGCGCTATCGGTCTGATCTCCCTTGACGGCCACCGTCCTGATCGGGCGCGGCGAATTGTTCGGCATCGTGCCGGTACCGGCCCCCGTGCTCGGCGGCAGCACCGCAGACGGCGACACGCTCGCCACCGAGGGCGGGTTCGCATTCTGGTTCAGCGGCGGGAACACCACGCGCGGGCCCCCCGTCCTGGCGTTGACATCGACGGGCGCCTCTTCGCGCGGCACGATTTTTTCGGTGCCGTCACCGGTGACCATGCGGTCCGGCACCTTCGCCGAGGAGTCCGTTGGCGCCGGCACGATCTTGGTCGGCGTGTTGTCCGCCTTGATGATCGGGGGCTCGCCGCTGCGGGGCGACCCGATATAGGTCTTGTAAGCAAACGCCGCGCCGGTGCCGACCACGGCAAGCGCGAGGATGGCCGCGACCGTCATCATGCCGCCGCGCCGATTCTTCGGCTCGTCGA
>JAEYTQ010000126.1 GCA_023433965.1 Pseudomonadota bacterium
ATTGCGCCGGCATTCTCGCGCGCGACAAGGAATTCGAGATCGAGACCTTCATGAGGGTGCTCGACGTCAATCTCACCGGCACGTTTCGGACCTGCATGGCGTTCCACCCGCTGCTCGCACAGCAGAAAGGCTCGGTCGTCAACATCGCCTCGATGAATGCGACCCTGGCGCTGCCACGAATCCCCGCTTACTGCGCCAGCAAGGGCGGGGTCGTGATGCTGACCAAGGCACTCGCGTTGAAGTGGGCCGAGGACGGCATTCGCGTCAATGCGGTCGCGCCCGGCTATATCGAAACCGCGATCAACGCCGCTGGCCGCACCGATCTTGCGCACTATCAGCGTATCGCCGACCGTACTGCGTTCAAGCGCTGGGGACAGCCCCAGGACATCGCCGGTGCGGTCGCGTTCCTCTGCATGCCGGCCTCGCAATACGCGACCGGCACCGTCGTTGCCGTCGATGGCGGCTTTCTGGCGGGGTAGTCAGCCGTCTGCGATCGCGAGCGCGCGGTGATCGACCCCGCCGCTAGCTGTAGAAGATACCTCCGTCCACGTTGAGGGCTTGACCGGTCACGAACGCGGAATCATCGGAGGCGAAGAACGCCACGGGCCCGACGACGTCCTCCGGCTGGCCGAGCCGGTGCAGGTCCGTGACCTTCTCGAAATAGGCGACCCGCTCGGGATCGCGGAGATTGTTCATCCCCATCTCGGTCACGATGATGCCCGGGCATACCGCATTGACCGTGATGCCGTGGCCTCCGAACTCCATCGACGACACCCGGGTGAAGCCGACCACCGCCGATTTCGATGCGGCGTAGTGGGACTGTCCGGGACCGCCCGTTCGTGCCGCGAGCGAGGCGATATTGACGATCCGCCCGTATTTGCGCTCCTTCATATGTGCCACCACGGCCTGGGTCATCTGGAAGACGCCACGCGTGTTGACGGCGAAGGTCTGGTCCCATGTCTCGGTCGTCAGCTCGTCGATGGTCGCCAGCCTGAGGATGCCCGCATTGTTGACGAGGACGTCGATGTGCCCGAGGCCCTGGACGGCTTCCGCCACGGCCCGCCTGCAATCGCCGCTGTCGCTGACGTCGCCCAGCACCGGGATGCAGCGGCCGCCGAGCTCCCTGATCTCAGCGACGGTCTGAAGGAGGGTCTTCTCCTGCGCTGCGATGTCGGTCAGCGCGAGATCGTAGCCGCGTTGGGCGAGGCCAATGGCGATCGCGCGGCCAATTCCGCGGCTTGCTCCCGTCACGATGGCATGTCGGGCCATGTTGCGTTCTCCCCTGTTGTTTGGACGAATGGCTTTTGACCGGTATGAAAAGATCAGGCGCGAGCCGGCTTGCGGACCGGCAAGGTGTTCATGGCCTTCACGGTCTCCTCGAACGAGACGAGATTGGCGCCGGAACCCAACCCCGTCGCGACGATCGCAGCCGTCGCGGTCGCGAGCTTGGCGCAATCGAGCAGGTCCCAGTCGCGGGCCAGCCCCGCGATGAAGCCGCCCGTATAGGAATCGCCGCATCCCGAGGTATCGCGGACCGCGCCGTCGAACGCGGGCAGGGGGAATTGGCGTCCGTCGCGTGTCCTCACGAACGAGCCGTCGGCGCCGAGAGAAATGGCGCAGGCCCCTGCTCCCTTCTCGATGAAAAACCGCGCGCAAGACGCGGGATCGTCGGTTCCGACCATGGCACTGGTCTCATCGATGCTCGGCATGAAGAAGTCGACATAGGGCAGCAGCGGCTCGACCAGTGCCAGCGTTTCACGCCGCGCCTGGATCAGATCGAGCGTCGTGGTGCAACCGGCCGCCTTGGCGTCTTGCAGCAATGCAACGGAAGGCGCGCCGTCCATCGCGAGCAGCGAGCCGACCCCGCCAAGATGCAGGATCTTGCTGCGACAAGCAGCCTTCTGCGCCTCGGGTGCGATCCGCCAGCGGGCGGAGGCGCCCCTTGCGTGCATCACCGGACGCGAGCCGTCGGGCCTGATCGGCAGGATCGTGGCCGAGGTCGGACTGTCGGCCATCCGCTCCATGAGTGAGATGTCGATGCCTTCACGCTGCAGCGCGTTCAGCATCCAGTCGGCCTTCTCGTCGGAGCCGACGGCGCCGACTGCGAGCGCCTTCAGACCGAGTCGCGCGCAAGGGACGACCGTGCCGCCGGCAGTGCCTGCCACCGCCAGTCGAATTTCGTCGATCAGCAGGCGGCCGCCACCCGGCGGAATCTCGGTCACCGGGACGCCCAGAATGTCCAGAATATAAGTGCCGCAGACGCTGACGTCGTGAGGGTGTGCCATGAGTTCTCGCAGGATAGTGGTTTGATCGTGATCTAGCTCGACCGCTGAGGGACCTTGGGCGAGCCCTCGCTATCGCGCAGGCCGTACTGTCCCCACCGCTTCAGGATGCTGTCGATCTCCTCGTCCGGCAGCAGCGGAGGAGCGCCGAGTTGAAGACACCCGTGATACTGCTTGGCGAGCACCTCGACCTCCACAGCGAGCCACAAGGCCTTGCGCAAATTGGGACCGACGGCGATCAAGCCGTGATGCGCGAGCAGGCAGGCGCGGCGATAGCGAAGCGCGTTCAGGGCCGCCTGCGACAGCTCGGCCGTGCCGTATTGAGCATAGGGCGCGCAGGGGATGTCGTTGCCGCCGGCCGCGGCGATCATGTAGTGAATCGCGGGGATCGAGCGATTCATGATCGCGATGATGGTGCAGAACACCGGATGGGCGTGAACGACGGCGCCGACCTCCTGCTTCGATTTCAGGATGTCGAGGTGGAAACGCCATTCCGTCGAGGGAACGTTGCCGGCCGACGCGGTCCACGAGCCGTCCCACTTCATGGCCACGATGTCTTCGGGCTTCATGCGGTCGTAGGGAAGGCCGGACGGCGTCAGCAGGATGCCGTCGTCGGTTCGAACGCTTATGTTTCCTGACGTTCCCTGGTTGATTCCTTGCGCCGCCATCTCGCGGCACGCGTCGATGATGGATTGACGCAGTTCGAGCTCTGCTTCGCGGCCGGTCATACCCTGCTCCCACCCTCATTCATGCATTTGCTCCGAGCTGGACCTGGCGGTCGACCAACAGCCAAGTGGCTCGCGCGGTCGCCAGCACCTCCTGCTCGGCATCGAGCAAAGCGCTTTCGGCAAAGAGCTTGCGGCCTTCCCGCCCGGTCGGCCACGCCACCACTACACATCGATCTCCGGGACGCGGTAAGCGATCAATCCGCGCGGCCATGCGTCCGAGCAGGGCCGTCTCGTCACCTCGCAGTCCGAGGTGACGGGCGCCCACACTGCAATAGCCGGTCGGGCAATCGAGAGCGGCCCAAACGAATTCTGGCGCGACATAGCCGTCCTCGCCGGACAGACTGCCATGAGGCACCCAAGAGGCCGCGAACACGACCGGCTTGCCCGGGACGGCCCCCGCCTCTAGCGGACCTGCAAAGATCCGCAGACCATCGCCATGACCACGCGCGGGGCCGCAGACGAAGCATCCCGGAAGGTTGTGGGTCTGCTCGTCGTAGGGCGTTCTGGCGGCCGCCTCTTCGGCGACCTCGCAGCTCACCCTGGGAACGTCCGTCACATCGACGGCTGCTGCACGGGCCGTCGCGAGCAGCCTGCCGTCGTCGTGCAACTCGATCTCGCCGTCACGTCCCGTCCGCACGTCGAGCGGCCGCTCCAGCGGCGGCGGGGCGCGCAACGTCACTTCGGCGTCTCCGGCAAAGTGCCTTGCGAGACATCCGCAGACATAGCCGCCATTGCCGGAGTTGGGCGGCCCCCGGAAGCGCCTGTCGATAACCAGCGATACCATTGCAGCTCTCGTTCGCGGCGCTCAGCGTCCCATCGCGAAGAACTCGTCGTTCGGACGCATGCTGGTAACGTTGGCGAGCCGGTTCGACATGCCGAAGAATGCAGCGATCGCCGCAATGTCCCAAACGTCCTCCTCGGTGAATCCGTGTCCTTTGAGGTCCTGGATGTCGGAATCATCCACCTCATAGGCGCGCGCCGAGACCTTCATTGCGAAATCGAGCATCGCCCTTTGCCGCGCGGTGATATCGGCCTTGCGGTAATTGGTGGCGACCTGATCCGCGATCAGCGGATTTTTCGCGCGCACGCGCAGGATGGCGCCATGTGCGACGACGCAATACTGGCATTGATTGGCGCTGCTGGTCGCGACCACGATCATCTCACGCTCGGCCTTGGTGATCGGCCCGGGCTTGTCCATCAGAGCGTCGTGATAGGCGAAGAAGGCCCGGAACTCGTCAGGACGATGCGCGAGCGTCAGGAAGACGTTGGGGACGAAGCCGGACTTCTCCTGAACCGCCTCGATCCGCGAACGGATATCCTCCGGCAGCGTTGCGATGTCAGGAACGGGAAAGCGGCTGATGGCGGGCGCAGACATGTTGCAAGCTCCTGTTAGACTGCCGCAAGCGCGACGAGCGTTTCCCGATAGGCCTCGAACGCATCGCGCCGATCGGCGGCGTAGGGCTCGACCCGCACCAGGCAGGTATGGGCCGAGCAGCCCTGGCCGAATTGGGACGTGCCGATATCGAGCGTGAGCACGTTCGGGTTGCCGGCGACCTCCAGGCCGCTATTGCCGGTCGGCGTGAACCAGGCACCGGTCGGAAGCACCAGCACGCCTCGACGGACCTTGTCGGTGACCTCCGCCGTCGCAAGGCACTCGCCACGTCCGTTCCAGATGCGGATGGTCTGGCCGTCCTCGACGCCGAGAGCAGCAGCGTCATCAGGATGAAGGCGAGCCTGTTCACGGCCGTTGCGCTTCATGGCCCGGCTCGATGCGCCGGTTTCGAGCTGACTGTGAAGCCGGCCGGCCGGCTGATGCGACACCAGGTGCATTTCGCCGGCGGCGGCATTGCCGAGCCATTCGGCCGGCTCGATCCACGCGGGATGCGGGCGGCAGTCGGCATAGTCCAGCTTGGCCAGGGTTTCGCTGCCGAGCACGATTTTTCCGCTTTCGGTCTTGAGCGCGTACTCCTCCGGCTCGTTCCGGAAGTCGGTCAAGTACGTATGATCTGCCTTGACTGGGCAGCGGGCATAGCCCGCTTCCCAGAACGCGTCGAAATCCGGCATCTCGAAGTCGAAGCGCTGCGCGGCGTCGTTGCGGCAGGCTTCATAGAGATGCCGCACCCAGCCCATTTCATCCCGGCCTTCGTTGAACCGATCGGCCACACCGAGCTTGCCTGCAATCGCATCGAAGATCGCGAAGTCGGACCGGGATTCGCCCAGCGGCTCGATCGCCTTCTTCATGGCCAGGATGAAGTCGGAGCGCCTGTTGCCGGCAAGGTCGTTGCGCTCGATCGAGGTGGTCGCTGGCAGCACGATGTCGGCCCGCTGGGCCGTCGCCGTGAACATCGGGTCCTGCACGATGATCGTTTCGGGCCTCGTCCAGGCTTCCGACAGGCGATTGAGGTCCTGATGATGGTGGTAGGGATTGCCGCCCGCCCAATAGACCAGCCTCGTATCCGGATAGGTGCGGATCTCGCCTTCATAGCTGAACGGTCTGCCGGGATTGAGCAGCATGTCGCTGATCCGCGCCACCGGGATGAAGCTGTCGATTGGCCTGGTCAGCTGGGAAATGGCAGGAGAGCGGCCAAGGTTGAGCGGTGCGCCGACGCCGCCCAGGGAAGCGTAGCCATAACCGACGCCCCCGCCCGGCAAACCGATCTGGCCGACGACCGATGCAAGTCCGAGCGCCGCCCAGAACGGCTGTTCGCCGTGATGAGCCCGCTGCAGGCTCCAGCTCACCGTCAGCATGCTGCGGGTGTCGACCAGGCGGCTTGCGAGCCTCGCGATCCTGTCCGCATCGAGGCCGCAGATGCGCGCGGCCCATACGGCCTCCTTGCGCACGCCGTCCGTCTTGCCTTGGAGATAGCCGAGCAGGCGATCCGCGCCGCTGGTGCAGCGCGCGAGGAAATCCGTGTCGTGCCGGCCCGCCTTCACGATCTCGCCGGCAAGGCCGAGCATCAGCGCCGCGTCCGTGTTCGGCCGGATCGGCCACCATTCGGCGCCGACCCAGTCGGGCAGATCATCCTTCAGCGGCGAGACGTGGATGATCTTGACGCCGCGTTCGACGATCTGCCTGAGATAGGTTTCGAGCCGGTGGCTGCCGATTCCGCCGGCCTCGTTCTGCGCGGTTCGCGGCGACAAAGCGCCAAACACCACCAGCGTCTCGGTGTGCTGCGCGATGCTGTCGAGCGTATTGGCGCGTCCGCCGCATGCATCGTCGTTGCCGAGCGTGTGGCGCAGGATCACGGGGCCTGCGGCGATGGAATAGGTATCGACGTGCCTGGTGAACCCGCCGACCAGATTGAGCATGCGCTTGAGAAGCGAAGAAGCATGATGCAGGCGGCCGGAGTTGGTCCAGCCATAGGAGCCTGCGAAGATCGACGCATTGCCGAACGTGTCCGCCACGCGCCGCACCTCGTCGGCAACCAGCGTCGTCGCCTCGTCCCAGCTGACCGCGACGAACTCCTCTCGGCCGCGCCCGCGGCGATCGCTCTTTTCGCGCTTGTCCAGCCAGCCGGAACGAACCATCGGCCGCAGCACGCGCCGCTCGGGATTGGCCCATTCGGCAATGGAATGGATGATCGGGGAAGGCGCCGGATCGTGCTCGAATGGTTCGACACCGACGATGCGGTCATCCTCGATGAGGATCGTGTACGCACCCCAATGGCTGCAATGCGGGATCCGCTTGATCCTGCTCATGCGTCGACGCCTACGAGATCGCGCCGCATCTGCGCAGCGAATTCGGGATAGGTCTCGGCGAGTTCGTCGAACACGCGACCGCGGAGCAGGTCGAGCGTCGATCGATCGGGCAGCGGCGTCTGCCGCGGCTCGGCGTCATGGGCGAAGCGAAAGCCGGTCGCCTGCTTGATCTCCGCAAGGTCGTGTCCGGGGTGGACACTCTCGAGGTCGAATCCGGGCCGCGTCTTGTCGAACCGAAACAGACCCTTCCCGGTCAAGAGAGCAACGGGGCCGCCGCTCCGAAACACTCCCTCGGGACTGACGCCGGGGGCACTGATGAAGTCCACCTTTTCGACGAAGACCCGCGGCGTATGCTCTTCGCGAAACAGAATGACTCGCGGCACGACGAAGTAGAGATAGGCCGACCCGAACGAGCCTGGCCAGCGCACGCTGGAGCGCGGATAATCGCCGGTACCGACGAGGTTCACGTTGCCGAAGCCGTCGATCTGACCGCCGCCGAGGAAGAAGGCATCGATCCGGCCTTGACCTGCACAATCGAACAGCTCGGCCGAACCGTTGGTGAAGAAATTATGCTCGACAGAGCCTAGGATGGAGATGCGCGGACCGACGGTACCGCCCGCCTCCTTCATTGCACGCAGCAGCATCGCGCCGGCGGCAGGAATCGGAGAGGAGGCCCCTACGGCGACATGCCTGACCCCGTCGAGCAGCCGCGCGATCGTGCAAATCAGCACTTCGCGAGGGAGAACTTCGGCCATCACGCGGGCTCCATCTGCGCCTGGGCCATATAGGCGGAGAAGCCGTCAGCCGTTCGCGCGGCCTTCGCATAACGTGCGATCTCCGCGCTGTCGGCGGGATACTCGCCCCACAGACCGTAGGGCCATGCGCCCTTCGGTGCACGCGCGACGGCCGTGACGTAGAGTGCCGGCAGCACGCCGGCGGCGCTGATCTCGTCGGCGAGCAGATTTTCCTCGACGATTCGCTCCACGGTGACGAGAACGATCTGCGAAGCGTAAGCCATGGCGGCAAGCTCGCGGCGCCGGCCGATCCAGACATTGCCGAAGCGGTCGGCCATCGGAACGTGGAAGATCGTGACGTCGGGCTTGATGGCCGGGATCAGCACGATCGGATCGCCCCCGTCAGCCAGGGGATTGTCGACCACGCGCCAATCGTCGCGATGGCGGAGCAGATCCGTTCCGATCAGCCCACGCAGCGGCATGAAGGGACTGCCCTTCTGCGCCGCCGTCAGGCCCGCATGGATGGCGGGGCATGTCGCGTCCTTCAGTCGAACCGCGCCTTCCTTGACTGCCGCATTGAACCGGGGCGCTCCACCCGCCTCGCCGAGCGAGACGGCGCTGGTCTCCACCGTCCGGACCAGACCTGCGCCAATGAGCTGATCGACCTGCAATCCACCGGTGGGAACGCAGACGAGATCGAGATCACCCGCGCCATGCTCGATCATTGGGCGCGTCATCGCCATGGAAACGCCGGCGTAGTCGACCGGCAGCGCGACGCGCATGCCCGGCTCGATGTGCTTCGCCATTGCGCGAGGCTCGCTCAACACCATCATCCTCCCCGTCTTGTTCTATATTGTAGAACACAATTCCAAATTTATGTTAGGCGGATTTTGCCGACGCTGTCAATCTGCGTTCGCCA
>JAEYTQ010000663.1 GCA_023433965.1 Pseudomonadota bacterium
TGGAACGGCTGGCCGCTGCGCGTCGGCGAGCCCACGCTCGGCGATCACCTCAAGAAGATCGGCGTGCGCAATGTGCTGGTCGGCAAAACCCACATGGCCCCTGATATCGAAGGCATGAAGGCGCTCGGCATTCCGCCGGAATCGGTGATCGGCGTCCACGTCGCCGAATGCGGCTTCGAACCTTACGAGCGCGACGACGGCCTGCATCCGACGGGACGGCCGCGGCCGAAATACGATGACTACCTGCGCCGGCAGGGCTTTGATGCGCCCAATCCCTGGGAGCATTGGGCCAATTCCGGAGCTGCCGAGGACGGCTCGTTGCAGAACGGCTGGCTGCTGGTGCTCGCCGACAAGGCCGCGCGGGTGCCCGACGAGCATTCCGAGACCCCCTACATGACGCGCCGGGCGATGGATTTCATCAGCGAGGCCGAGACCGACGGGCGGCCGTGGTGCCTGCATCTGTCCTACATCAAGCCGCACTGGCCCTATATCGCGCCGGAGCCCTACGCCAGCATGTACGCGGCGGACGACATCATCCCGGCTATCCGCTCGGAGCGCGAGCGGCAGAATCCGCATCCCGTGTTCGGCGCCTATATGGACATGCGCTACTCCCGCAACATGGCGCGCGACGATGCCCGCGAGAAGGTGATCCCGACCTATATGGGCCTGATCACCCAGATCGACGACCAGATGGGCGTGCTGATGAAATTCCTGGAGGAACGCGATCTCCTGGACACGACCATGATCGTGTTCACCAGCGATCACGGCGATTATCTCGGCGATCACTGGATGGGCGAGAAGGACCTGTTCCACGAGCAATCGGCCAAGATCCCGCTGATCATCATCGATCCCTCGAAAGAGGCCGATGCGACACGCGGCACGCGCAGCGATGCGTTGGTCGAGGCGATCGATCTCGCGCCGACTTTCGTGGACTATTTCGGCGGCAAGGTGCCGGGCCATATCCTCGAAGGACGTTCGCTGCTGCCGCTGCTGCGCGGCGAGAAGCCGGGCGACTGGCGCAAGGTCGCATTCTCCGAGTACGACTACGCCATGCAGGACGTGCGGCTGAAGCTGAACCAGCCGATCGAACGCTGCCGCCTGTTCATGGTGTTCGACGGCCGCTGGAAATACATCCATGCCTCCGGCTTTCGCCCGATGCTATATGATCTCGAAACCGATCCGGAGGAATATCTGGATCGCGGCGACGACCCTGATTGCGCCGGCATCATCGCGCGGCTGCAGGCCGAGCTGTTCGACTGGGCCCTTCATCCGAACGGCCACATCACCACGCCGCGCGAGAAGATCGCGGCCTATGCGGACAACCAGCTGCAGGTGAAGAACGGGGTCCTGATCGGCATCTGGGACGAGAAGGAGCTGGCGGCGATCAAGGACGGCATCGCGCAGCGCGGGAAGATGTGACCCTCATGGCGAGGAGGCGCGAAGCACCGTCTCGAACCATGCAGGCCCCGCTGGAACAGTCGGCCTTTCATCCGTCGAGACGCGCGCAAAAGCGCTCCTCAGGATGAGGGATAGAGAGCGCTAGCGAGGCCTAGTCTAGTTCTCGATCTTGTAGCCCGTCGCCTTGACGATCGGCTGCCACAGCGCGATGTTCGCGGCGAGTTCCTTCGTCAATCCCTCCGGCGTCGATCCGACGGGAATGAGCCCAATTCCCGTCAGCTTCTCCTTCACCTCGGGCTTGGCGAGTGCGGCGCTGGCGGCCGCGCCGAGCTTGCTCGCAAACTCCGGCGGGCTGCCGGCAGGGAGCCACATGCCGTACCAGGCGTCCGCGACGAGATCGATGCCGCTTTCCTTGAACGTCGGCACATCAGGCGCAAACGGCGAACGTTCCGCGCTCGACACCGCGATGATCTTCACGCCCTTGGCGCGGTGCTGCGGCAGCGCGTCCGCCAGTGTCGTGATGCCGAACGAGATATGGCCGCCGACGAGGTCGTTGAGGATCGGCGCGCTACCGCGATAGGGCACGCGGGTCAGGGGGATGCCGAGATCCTTCTCGAGCTTCGAGCCCGTGAAATGCGGAATGGTGCCGTTGCTCGGCACTCCGAACGAAGTCTTGCCCGGATTCGCCTTCAGCCATGCGACGAAGCTCTTGAAATCCGCGGCGTCGACCCCTGGGCCGATCACGACGGCGAACTCGAACCGCGCCAGCAGCGACACCGGCATGAAGTCCCTGGCGGTGTCGAAGCTTGGCGTCGTCTCCACCATCGGCAGCAGGTACATGGTCGGCCCCGTCGTCACCAGCACCATGCTGCCGTCGGGGCTCGCGCCCTTCACCGCCTTGATGCCGATCAGGCCGTCGCCGCCGGTGCGGTTCTCGACCACGACGGTCCGCTGCAGCACCGGCGCCACCTCCTGCGCCATCAACCGGCACAGCGTGTCGCCGCCGGCACCCGCTGCGAACGGGAAGATGATCTTCGTGAGCCCGGCCTGCGCTTGCGCCCCGCCCGCCTGCGCCAGGAGGGGCAGGCCGACGCATCCGGCCATGAATTTCCGGCGATCCATTCGCTTCCTCTTTCGGCCCGTTTATCGTTGATCGCCATTAGAGCCAGACGGACGGCCGACACAAGGCCGACATGCGCCGTTTACCGTCCCGGCTGCCTTGCGCCGGGCACCGTCCTGCTGCAAAAGCAGGGCTCATCGGCGCCGCCTGTCGCTTCGCCGTCTTCGCATCCAGCGCCCCCACGTAGAGACATGGCCAGCCCCGAACTCAG
>JAEYTQ010000143.1 GCA_023433965.1 Pseudomonadota bacterium
CCCGAGACCGCCGATGTGAACGACGTGCTGGCGCATGACAAGGTCAGGGGTGCGGTCGCACAGGGGCTGGCGAGGCTGAAAAGGCAGAGCGGCAACTCCTCCGGCCACGCCACGCGTGCGCTGCTGCTGGCCGAGCCGGCATCGGTCGACGGCGGCGAGATCACCGACAAGGGCTACATCAACCAGCGCGCCGTGCTGACGCGGCGTGCCGATACGGTGGCGCGGTTGGATGATGATGCGTCGCGCGAGTGGATCGGCTTGGAGTGAGCAGATGAAGCAGAGCTGCTGAGCGAAAACAGGCCCGCCGCTCTGCCGAACAATATTTCCGATTCTTTTGTTGCCTAAGCAACTAATTTGTGCGAACCGTTCCAGAGGGAGATGATGGCGGGGACACTGCCGCGTCCGATCCTGGAGGAAACAATGCTCGGCACGAATGGTGCCGCCGGCAAACGCCGGCGCCTGCCTGCAACTGACGGAAGGTCGCCCCTGACGCGCGGCTCGTCAGGCCTCGGTGCCGCCGGTCACCGCGCCGAGATTTTCGTGCAGCCGACGCAGCAGGTCGATCAGCACCTCGCGCTCGTCCTTGTTGAGGCAGGACAGCAGGCGGCGCTCGCGCTCGAACGCGGCGACGATCACCTTGTCATGGGTGACGCGTCCCTTCGCCGTCAGCGCGATGGAGTGGGTGCGGCCGTCGTTCGGATCGGTGCGGATCGACACCAGTCCACGTTTCTCCAAGCCGGCCAGTGTCCGGCTCACCGGCCCCTTGTCGAAGCCGATGACGTGGCAGATGCGCGAGGCCGGAATGCCCGGCTCGATCGCCAGCAGCGACATGATGCGCCATTCCGTGACGTTGACGCCGAACTCCCGCTGATAGAACGCGGTCGCGCTGTTGGAGAGCTTGTTGGCGATGAAAGTGATGAACGCCGGAACGTAACGCTCCAGATCGAGCGTCGGTCCCGCATCATTGGGCACGGGCTTGTGGCGGGCTTTGGTCGAGGACGGCGGCATATCGGGCTTCTGACTCGCGGGCGGCCGAACGACCTAAGGGCAAGCGCCGACCTTTCACAAGATCAAAATGAGGGAGGTCTTGCATGACCGAATCCGGCTCCGCGGGATCGGGTGTCCCGCATCTCGACGTCGATCCCTTCGACATGAGCTTCTTTGCCGACCCTTATCCGACGCATGAGTTGCTGCGGGAAGCCGGGCCCGTGGTCTATCTCGACAAGTGGAACGTCTACGGCGTGGCGCGCTATGCCGAGGTCCACGCCGTCTTGAACGACCCAGCCACCTTCTGCTCCAGCCGCGGCGTCGGCCTGTCCGACTTCAAGAAAGAGACGCCGTGGCGGCCGCCGAGCCTGATCCTCGAGGCCGACCCGCCGGCGCACACCCGCACCCGCGCCGTCCTGTCGAAGGTGCTGTCGCCGACCGCCATGAAGCAGGTGCGCGACCGCTTTGCCGCAGCAGCCGAGGCGCGGGTCGACGCGTTGCTGGAGAAGCGCAACTTCGATGCGATCGCCGATCTTGCCGAGGCCTACCCGCTGTCGATCTTTCCCGATGCGCTCGGCCTCAAGCCGGAGGGCCGCGAGCACCTGATCCCCTATGCGAGCGTCGTGTTCAACGCGTTCGGCCCGCCCAACCGGTTGCGCCAGGAGGCGATCGAGCGCTCGGCGCCGCACCAGGCCTATGTCGCCGAGCAGTGCCAGCGCGAGAACCTCGCCCCCGGCGGCTTCGGTGCCTGCATTCATGCGCAGGTCGATGAGGGCGCCGTCACCGCAACCGAGGCGCCGCTCCTGGTGCGCTCGCTGCTGTCGGCCGGTCTCGACACCACGGTGAACGGCATCGGCGCCGCGGTCTATTGCCTCGCGCGCTTCCCCGACCAGTGGCGGCGCCTGCGCGAGGATCTCACGCTGGCGCGCGGCGCGTTCGAGGAAGCCGTGCGCTTCGAGAGCCCGGTGCAGACCTTCTTCCGCACCACGACGCGGGAGGTCGAGCTCTCCGGCGCGAGAATAGGCGAGGGCGAGAAGGTGCTGATGTTCCTCGCCGCCGCCAATCGCGATCCCAGGCGCTGGGACCGGCCCGACAGCTACGACATCACCCGCCGCACCTCCGGCCATGTCGGCTTCGGCTCCGGCATCCACATGTGCGTCGGCCAGCTCGTCGCCCGCCTCGAAGGCGAGGTGATGTTGACCGCGCTGGCGCGCCGCGTCGCGAAAATCGAGATCGCGGGCGAGCCGAAGCGGCGCTTCAACAACACGCTGCGCGGGCTCGACAGCCTGCCCGTCACCATCACCCCGGCCTGACGAGGAGCTTGATGTCTGTCATCACCTTCATCCATGCCGACGGCCAGTCCGATCGCGTCGAGACGTCAGGCGGCGAGAGCGCGATGCAGGCCGCAACGCGCCACGGCCTCGACGGCATTCTGGCCGAATGCGGCGGCAATGCCATGTGCGCGACCTGCCATGTCTATGTCGACGAGAGCTGGCTCGCGCGCCTGCCCGCCATGGCCGATGACGAGGACGCACTGCTCGACGGCACCGCCGCGGAGCGTCGGCCGAACAGCCGGCTGTCCTGCCAGATCAAGATCACGCCCGAGCTCGACGGCCTCGTGCTGAGACTGCCGGAGCGGCAGGTCTGATTTTTACAGGTCTGAATTTCAAACGCGCCGGCAAAGACCGGCAATCGACCAAACAGGGAGGGAAATGATGAAACGTCTGAAATGGACACTGGTGCTGGCCGCGAGTCTTGCGTCGGGTGCGGCAAGCGCCGAGATAACCGACAACGTCGTCCGGATCGGCGTGCTCAACGACATCTCCGGCATCTTCCAGGACACCAACGGCATGGGCTCGGTCGAAGCCGCGCGCATGGCGGCGGAGGACTTCAACGGCGGCGGCAAGGGCATCAAGGTCGAGATCGTCTATGCCGATCACCAGAACAAGGCCGATGTCGGCAACGCCATCGCGCGCAAATGGCTCGACGTCGAAAGCGTCGATGCCATCGTTGACGTGCCGAACTCCGCCGTCGGCCTCTCCATCAACGCGCTCCTGCGCGACAGCCGCATGACCTTCCTGGCGTCCTCGACCGCAAGCTCGGATCTCACCGGCAAGGCCTGCTCGCCCAATACGATCCAGTGGGTCAACGACACCTGGGCCACCGGCAACACCACGGCGGCGGCAATGGTGTCGCGCGGCGGCAAGGAGTGGTACTTCCTCACAGTCGATTACGCGCTTGGCAAGGGCATCGAGGCGGAAGCGCAGAAATACATCGAGGGCCACGGCGGCAAGGTGCTCGGCTCGTCCAAGCATCCGCTCGGCACCTCCGATTTCGCGTCCTTCCTGTTGCAGGCGCAGAGCTCGAAGGCGCAGGTGATCGGGCTGGCCAATGCCGGCGGCGACACCATCAACGCGGTGAAGCAGGCGGCCGAGTTCGGCATCCAGCAGAGCGGCCAGAAGCTCGTCGCCTTCCTGCTCTTCATCAACGACATCCACGGCATGGGCATCAAGGT
>JAEYTQ010000149.1 GCA_023433965.1 Pseudomonadota bacterium
CACCTGCACTTCGTCGATGGCGAGGAATTCGACCGGCAGGTCGGTGGGCATGGCCTCGACCGTGCAGATCCAGTAGCGCGCGGATGACGGAACGATCCGCTCCTCGCCGGTGACGAGCGCCGCGGCCTGCACTCCGACGCGCTCGACGACCCGGGTGTAGACCTCGCGGGCGAGCAGGCGCAGCGGCAGCCCGATCATGCCGGACGAATGCGCCAGCATCCGCTCGATGGCGAGATGGGTCTTGCCCGTGTTGGTGGGGCCAAGGACCGCGACGACGTTCCGTCCGCGCGGCGCGGCGGTGCCGGGGGGGGACGTCAGGCTCATGCGGATATGCGAAAGGCTCCGTTGTCGTCGACAAAGATCAGCGCGAGCCGGCCGGTGCCATCGGCATGACGATCGCAGCACGCCTCGGCGATGTTGAAACGCGCGGGGATGTCCCAGCGGAAGTAGCGATAGAGCTCGTCGTAGGTCGCGGCTTCGGTCAGCATGGGCTTGGTCGTTTCCGGTGTCTTGTTATTATCGTTCAGTCTAAGACCGCGGGCGCACGGGACAAGTCCCCCGCCGTCATTCCGGGTTCGACGCTGACGCATCGCCACGGAATGACAGCGAGCGAGTTACCGCACCGTCGCGAAGAACTTACGGACATCGCGCACGAACAACTCCGGCTGCTCGAAGGCGGCGAAGTGGCCGCCCTTCTCCATCTCGCTCCAATGCGTGATGTCGTGAAAGTTCGGCTCCATCCAGCGCCGCACCGGCGTGATGATCTCCTTGGGGAACACCGCAACGCCGGTCGGCACCTTCACGACAGGCGCGGTGCGACGCTTGCCAAAGCTCTCCCAGTAGAGCCGCGCCGAGGAGGTCGCGGTCTCGGTCGCCCAATAGAGCATGACGTTGTCGAGCAGCTCGTCCTTGCTGAAGATGTTCTCGGGGTGCCCATTGCAATCGGTCCAGGCCCAGAATTTTTCCAGGATCCAGGCCGCCTGCCCGCTCGGGGAGTCCGTCAGGCCATAGCCGAGCGTCTGCGGCCGCGTGGATTGCTGCTTGGAATAGCCGGAGTCGAGATCGGCATAGTGCTTGAGGCCGGCCAGCGCGCGCTTCTCCTCCGGCGTCGGCTCGCCCTCGACCTTCGGCCCCGCGTTGAAGGCGAGCGTGACGTGGATGCCGGCGCAATGCGCAGCGTCCTGGGCGCCGAGCGAGGTCGTCACCGCCGAGCCCCAGTCGCCGCCTTGCGCGCCGTAGCGCGCATAGCCGAGCCGCTCCATCAGCTTGGCCCAGGTCGCGGCGATGCGGTCGACGCCCCAGCCGGTAGTCCTCGGCTTGCCCGAGAAGCCGAAGCCCGGCAGCGAGGGACAGATCACGTGGAACGCATCGGCGGGATCGCCGCCATGCGCGGCGGGGTCGGTGAGCGGCGCGATCACTTTCTGGAATTCCACGATCGAGCCCGGCCAGCCATGGGTGATGATCAGCGGCAGCGCGTTGGCTTCGCTCGAACGCACATGGATGAAGTGGATGTCGAGCCCGTCGATCTCGGTAGTGAACTGCGCGAAGCGGTTGAGCTTGGCCTCGCGGGCGCGCCAATCGTAGTCATTGGCCCAGTAGGCGCAAATCTCCTGAATCCACTTGAGCGGCGCGCCCTGGCTCCAGTCGTCGACCAGCTCGGCATCGGGCCAGCGGGTGCGCGCGAGACGTGATCTGAGGTCGGCGAGGACGTCGTCGCTGATCGCAACGCGAAACGGCTTGATGGCGGTCATCGGTTGCCTCCCGATTTGTTTCTGCCGGGAGAGAGTAGACCGAACCGATGCGGCATCAAAGGTGCCCATCCTCCCCTGGAGGGGGAGGATCGGTTCGCATAGAGCGAAGCGGCATGCGAACCGAGGTGGGGTGACAGTCTTTCCGCGGAAACGGTGCCCGAGTGGAGAGATCACCCCACCCCGCTCGCGCTACGCGCGATCGACCCTCCCCCTCCAGGGGAGGGTAAGGACCCTAACCAGACAGCGCGGCCTTCACGAGACCGGACGCCTTGCCAAAATCCATCTGGCCCGCGAATTTCGCGCGCAGCACGGCGATCACCTTGCCCATGTCCTTCATGCCGGCAGCGCCGGTCTCGCCGATCGCGTCCGCGATCGCCTTCTTCACGTCCTCCTCCGACATCTGCTTCGGCAGATACGCCGAGATCACCGCGATCTCCTCGCGCTCCTGCGCGGCAAGCTCGGCGCGGCCGCCCTTGTCGTAGAGCTCGACCGCCTCCTGACGCTGCTTGATCATCTTCTGCAGCACCGCGAGGATGTCGGCGTCCGACAGCGGCGGCTTGCCCTGACCGCGCGCGTCGATGTCGGCGTTCTTGATGGTGGAGTTGACCATGCGCAGCGTGGACAGCTTGCGCTCGTCCTTGGCCTTCATGGCCTCCTTGACCGCATTGTTGATGTCGTCGCGCAGCATGATCGTGATCCCTTCGAATATCCAACGCCTGATCTAGGCCGTTCGTGACCTTCAGACAACCTCGGTTCGGAGCCATTCGGCGAGCGCTCGCGCGGTCGCTTCCGGCTGCTCGGCTTGCGGCAGGTGCCCGCAGCGATCGAGGATCACGAGCCTTGCGCCGGCGATGCCCTCGGCCATTTCCTTCGAGAGCGCGTTGGGAATGGTGTTGTCCTGATCGCCCGTCAGCACCAGCGTCTGGCATTTGATCGTCGCCAGCGTCGGCCGCGAATCGACCCGCGCGATGATCGCGGACTGCTGCCGCAGATAGCCGTCGACGCCAACATCCTCGTCCTGCGCATGCACGAGCTTCAGGATCTCGGCATCGTCGCGGCGCGACGGATGCACGAGCTCCGGGAAGCTCTCGTCACGAATGGCGCGAAGCTCGCCGCGCCTGGCGCGCTCCATCAGGCCGCGGCGGCGCGCGCTCGCCTCCGGCGTATCGGACCGCGCCTGGGTGTTGATCAGCGCGAGTTTTGCCACGCGCCCGGGCGCCTGACGCATGATCTCGAGCGCGATGTAGCCGCCCATGGAATGGCCGGCGAGCGCGAAGCGCGGCGGCGCCTCGCTCAGCACGCGGGCGGCGATATCAGCCATGTTGTCGTCGCGGATGTGGTTGGCGACCATCACCGGGCCGAACCGCCACAGCGCGGGGATCACGGGCGCATAGATCCTGGCCGAGGACGCCAGCCCTGGAACCAGCAGAATCGGGGTGGTCTGGTCCATTATTGCCTCGCAAGCCCAGGAAATTGCCGGAAATTGTGCGGCGGAGCTTAAGGGCGGGAGGAGGCCTGTCAAATATGCAAAAACGCATGTGAATCCGGCCTCTCCCGCTTTGACGCGCGCGCGCGGGGGGACTATGAAGCGCGCTCATGACACAACATGACAACGATCCCGCCTGGCCGGACCACAAACCGACCGCGCTCCTCGTGCTTGCCGACGGCACGGTGCTCGAAGGTTTCGGTCTCGGCGCCGAAGGCCACGCCGTCGGC
>JAEYTQ010000217.1 GCA_023433965.1 Pseudomonadota bacterium
ACATGGTCGAGGTGAAGAAGGAGATGGAGGCCAAGGGGCTTGTGAAGCCGATGGTCGCCTCGCTCGCCGGCGACGTCGAGGTCGAGGAAGCCGCCGAATATCTCTACCAGAACGGCATCCCGGCCTATGCCTATTCGACCGAGCTGCCGGTCGAGGTACTCGGTGCCAAGTACAAATGGGCACGCGGGGCAGGGCTGCTCTGAGCCTGCCCTCTATCATCTGGGGACGATGCGACGGGGCCGCGCAAGCGCGGCCCCAAGCCTCGAACGGCAGCGCTTGGCGAAATGAGCCCGGCGCGCCGCTGACCCAAACCTTACGGGGATGTCTCTGGACAGCATCGGTCGTTTTGGCTGATATGCGACTAAACGACACAATGCGGCAAACGCCCGCATGAGCCCCGGAGAGCGTCCTCATGTTTCAGTTTCCCACGCGCCTGATCGGCGCGGCCGTCGCGCTGACCCTCGCGGCGGCCAATCCGGCACTTGCCCAGCAGCTCGAGCTCAAGCTGATGGCACCGGCTGCCCCCGGCGGCGGCTGGGATCAGACCGCGCGCTCGATGCAGCAGGCGCTGGTCGCCTCTGGTGTCGCGCGCAGCGTGCAGGTCACCAATGTTCCCGGTGCCGGCGGCAGCGTCGGCATCGCCCAGTTCGTCAACGGCGCCAAGGGCGATGGCAACCAGATGATGGTCAACGGCTTCGTCATGGTGGGGGCGCTCGCCATGAACAAGTCGCCGGTGACCCTGGAGCAGGTGACGCCGATCGCACGCCTCACCGAGGAAATCCAGGTGATCGTGGTTCCCGCGAATTCACCGATCAAGACTGCGCAGGATCTGGCCGCCGCGGTGAAGGCCGACATCGCCAAGGTGACCTTCGCCGGCGGCTCGGCCGGCGGCGTCGACCATGTGATGGCGGCGCTGTTCGCCGGCGCGGTCGGCGCCGACGCCAAGAGGATCAACTACATCCCGTTCTCCGGGGGCGGCGAGTCGCTCGCTGCCATCCTCGGCGGCAAGGTCACCGCGGGCATTTCAGGCCTCAGCGAATATGAAGGACAGATCAAGTCCGGCAAGCTCCGCGCCATCGGCGTCACTTCGGAGAAGCGCATCCCGGGCAGCGACATCCCGACTTTCAAAGAGCAGGGCATCGACCTCGTGATCGCCAACTGGCGTTCGGTGGTCGCGCCTCCAGGCATCACGCCGGAGCAGCGCAAGACCCTGACCGATGCCGTCGAGAAGATGGTGAAGTCGGATGCCTGGAAGGAGATCCTCAAGCAGAAGGGCTGGGAGGACGCCTATCTCGGCGGTGACGCCTTCGCCGACTTCCTGAAGAAGGAAACCGTGCGCGTCACCGACGTGCTGAAATCGGTCGGCCTCGTCAAGTCATGACCTCGGGCGATCCGGCTCAGCCGCCGCGGCGCGTCGATCGTGCCGGCCTCGCCATTGCTGCATTGCTTGCGGCTCTCGCCGCGGTGCTGGTCTGGGACACGCGCGGCCTGCAATCAACTGCCATGTACGGCATGGGACCGGAGGCCATGCCGGTGGTGGTCGCCAGCGGCCTCGCGCTGCTCGCGATCGGCAATTTCATCGATGCGCTGCGCGGCAATTTGCCGGCGCGCGAGAGCACCGATCCCGTTCCCGTGGTTCTGATCCTCATCGGTCTTGCGCTGCTGATCGCCATCATCGGCTTCGGCGGTGGCTTCATCCTGGCGACGTCCGCGCTGTTCGTGACGACGTCGGCGGCCTTCGGCCGCCGTGCCATCGTGGTCGATTCCATCATCGCGCTCGTGATGTCGATCCTGATCTATCTCGCGTTCGACCGGCTGTTGACGCTGAGCCTTCCGACCGGCCCGTTGGAGCGATTCTTGTGATCGACACTTTTGCGGCGCTGGCGCACGGCATGGCCGTCGCCGTCCAGCCGACCAACCTGCTCTATGCGCTGATCGGCGTGTTCCTCGGCACGGCCGTGGGCGTGCTGCCTGGCATCGGCCCGGCGCTGACGGTCGCGCTGCTGCTGCCCGTGACTTACAAGCTCGACCCAGGCGGTTCTCTGATCATGTTTGCGGGCATCTATTACGGCGGCATGTATGGCGGCTCGACCACCGCGATCCTCATCAACACGCCCGGCGAGAGCGCCTCGATGGCGACCGCGCTGGAAGGCAACAAGATGGCCAAGGCCGGCCGCGGCGGCCCGGCGCTGGCGACATCCGCGATCGGCTCCTTCGTCGCCGGCACCATCGCCACCATCGGTCTTGCCTTCCTGGCGCCCTGGCTGGTGGATTTCGCGGTGCGCTTCGGACCGGAGGACTATTTCGCGCTGATGTGCGTCGCTTTCGTCACGGTGTCGGCGACCTTCGGCGATTCTCCGATCCGCGGCCTGACCAGTCTTTTCATTGGCCTGACCCTTGGCCTGGTCGGCATCGACAAGTTGACCGGCCAGGCGCGACTTGCGTTCGGCGTGCCCGAGTTGCTCGACGGCGTCGAGGTGACGACGCTTGCGGTCGGCCTCTTCGCGGTCGGCGAAGCGCTCTATGTGGCATCACGCCGTCACCACACCGAGGAGAAGCTCGAGCCGGTGCGCGGTTCGCTGTGGATGACTAAGGAAGATTGGAAGCGCTCTTGGAAGCCGTGGCTGCGCGGCACCCTGTTCGGCTTTCCGATCGGCGCGCTTCCCGCGGGCGGTGCGGAGATTCCTACCTTCCTGTCCTATTCGACGGAGAAGCGGCTGACGAAATACCCGGAAGAGTTCGGCAAGGGCGCCATCGAAGGGGTCGCGGGACCTGAGGCCGCCAACAACGCCTCCGCCGCCGGCACGCTGGTCCCGCTGCTGACGCTGGGGCTGCCGACCTCGGCGACCGCCGCGATGATGCTCGCGGGCTTCCAGCAATACGGCCTCAACCCGGGCCCGCTGCTGTTCGCCGAGCGGCCGGATCTGGTCTGGGGCCTGATCGCCAGCCTGTTCATCGCCAATTGCATGCTGCTGGTGCTTAACTTGCCGCTGGTCGGCCTGTGGGTGCGCCTGCTGGCGATTCCGCAACCCTGGCTCTACGCCGGGATCCTCGTCTTCGCGACCATGGGGACGATCGCGGCCAAGCCGTCGGTGGTCGAACTTTCGATGCTGGCCGGCTTCGGCGTGCTCGGCTTCCTGATGCGCCGGTTCGATTTTCCGATCGCGCCCGTCGTGGTCGGCCTGATCCTCGGCCCGATCGCCGAGGCGCAGCTGCGCCGCGCGCTCGCGATCAGCCTCGGCGATCCCATGACGCTGGTGCAGAGCCCGATCTCGGCGACGCTCCTCGGCATCGCTCTGATCGCGCTGCTGGCACCCTTCGTGCTGAAGGGGCTCGGCCGGTTCAAGGTGAACGAGGACTAGACATTCCGATGTACGCATCGCGTGATGCTGTGACCACTCGTGGGGATATGCCATGCCGTCCGAACTTCGCTCGCCCCGCCTCGCCGTCCTGATCGATGCCGACAATGCCTCCGCCAGGATTGCGGACGGATTGTTTGAGGAAATCGCTAAGATCGGCGAGGCCAGCGTTCGCCGCATCTACGGCGACTTCTCCAATGCGCGGTCAAAGGCCTGGGCCGATATCCTGTCAAAGCACGCCATCATCCCGCAGCAACAATTCGCCTATACGACGGGCAAGAACGCCTCCGACATCACGCTCGTTATCGACGCGATGGACTTGCTTCACAGCGGCCGTTTCGACGGGTTTTGTCTTGTTTCATCCGACAGTGATTTCACCCGGCTTGCGGCCCGCATCCGTGAGCAGGGCGTCGATGTCTTCGGCTTCGGTGAGCAGAAGACGCCGGAGAGCTTCCGGCAGGCCTGCCGCAGATTCGTCTATACTGAGAATCTGCGCGGCGGGACGATGAACAACCAGGATTCCGCTGCAAAGCCGCAGCCGCTCCAGCCCCCGGATGCCGCAACTCCCATCATCAAGAAGGCCATCGCCCAGATGGAGGCCGAGGACGGCTGGGTCGATCTTGGCGAGATGGGAAAGCGACTTATCGCCCTGGCGCCCGATTTCGATTCCAGGACCTTCGGCTCCCGCAAGCTGAGCGACCTCGTGCGCAAGACGAATGCCTTCGAGCTCGAGGAGCAGCCGAAAGGCGGGTCAATGCGAATTCGGGTGAAGCCCGGGACTTCATCTCCGCCGAAGCCGCGCGCTGCTCGGAAGCGCCGCAGTGGAGCGCCACCGGCAGCCGAGAAAGCCGCGACCGTGCGGGGGGCATGATTGCCGGCATGGCACAGCATTGTTCTCGGCGTGAACCGCTCATGGCGGCAAGCCCGGCTCATTCTGCGTTGGTGCGAGCGCTGGAACTGACCGCGAGCCACCAAGATCGCTGCCAGTGAACTGTTACTCGGTAACCGTCTCCGGTCTTGCTGCCGCTTCAGCCGCGGAACCGGAACAATGATCCGATCCCGCGGTTGAAGGCACAGGACAATCACTGGAGACATAACACATGAAGACCCGTCTTGCGATTTCGTTGGCTGCCGCCTCGCTGCTGGCTTCGAGCGCAGCCTTTGCCCAGTCGACGACCGAACAGGGAGCCAGGGACGGCGCGCGTGCGGGTGGCGACATCGGCGGCCCGATCGGCGCCATGGTCGGCGGGACCGTCGGCGCGGCCGTTGGCGCAGGCCTCGAAATTCCGAACGCGATCCTGGGCGGCATTCCGCGCAGCGATTCTGTCGTCGTGGAAGAGCGCGTGGTGGTCGGAGAGCCGCTGCCGCCGACCGTGGTACTCCGTCCCGTGCCGAACTACACCGAGTACCGCTATGCCGTGGTGAACGATCGCCGCGTGATCGTCGAGCCGCGCACGCGCCGTGTCGTCAAGATCATCGACTGATCGGCAATTTCATAGACCGAGAAGCGGGCCCTGCGGAGTTTCACTCCGCGGGGCCTTCGCTTGTCACGGCGGAATTTGCGCGAAAACGCATCAGCACCCACTCGACTGCGGCGGCGAGAGCAAAGCCGAGGCATGCGGTGAGCGCGTCGACGATAAAATCTTCCCACCGGGCGTGGCGCCCTGGTGCCCAAAACTGCATCAGTTCGAGCACGCCGATCAGGACCACTGCGGCCGCTGCGATCAGCAGGCGCCGGCGGCGATAGGCGAGGCCGAATGCCAATCCCACCAGAATGAATGCGAGGGCATGTTCGCCGTCCTGCCCGAAGCTGGAATGTGGCCGCAGGCCAGGAGGACCGAGGGTGGCGAAGGTGACGGCGGCCGCGAGCAGCCAGGCAATGAATCGAAGCAAAATGGACATTCATTCCCCATAGCACACATCGCCCGCCAGCCGGTACTGCTCCTCCATCAGATAGCCGTGTAGTTAATGACGAAACGTTTAAAGTGGCTCGCGCACGCCGAGGCCCTGCATGAAGCGTTCCCGGATCTGAACGGGGTCGCGCCGCGTGGTGCCCACACCCGGCTTGTCATCGATGCGGACGGCGATCAGGTGTGGCTCACGGGCAGACATGGCCGCGTCTACCAGCCGCTCGAAATCCTCCTCGTCGGCGGCCCAGGCGCTATTGGCAAGGCCGGAGCCCAGTGCGATGGCGACAACGTCTGCGACGCTTGCGGCTGGAGTCGGCTGTGCGCCGGTAATTTGATAAATGCCATTGTCCATCACGATCATGACGAGGTTCTTCGGCTTCAAGCTCGCGATGGTCGAGAGCGCGCCGAGCTGCATCAGCAGTGAGCCGTCGCCTTCAAGCGCGAAGACGCGGCGGTCGGGCTGTGCCAGCGCCACGCCGAGCGCGATCGGGAAGGCAAGGCCCATGCTGCCGAGCATGTAGAAATTCTGCGGGCGGTGGCCGGCGGCCCAGAGGTCGAAATTGGTGTTGCCGATGCCGCCGATCACCGCTTCTTCGTTTTCGAGCCTGGCGATCAGGCGCGCGGTGATGTCGAACCGGTTCATCACCTTGGTATTGCCAGTGTTCATCCCTGACCTCACTTGTCGAACACCTTGCCGCCCGTGAGCAGCGGGTTGAGGATCAGCGCCACCGGCGCCTGCGTGGTGACGGCCTGCTTGATCGAGCGGTCGGTGATGAACTCGAGCTCGTCGAGCCGGGTGATGGTGTGGTGCTCCAGCGCCAGCGAGTCCAGCACCGGGCGCATGGTGCGGCAGACCAGCGACTGGCCGTAGTTGAACTCGCCGAGCGTGCCGCGCTCGGACACGAACATGATCAGCGGGATCTGGTAAGGCACCGCGAGCGAGGCCAGCACGTTGGCGAGCGTGGCAAAGCCCGAGGTCTGCATCAGGACGGCGCCGCGTCGTCCGCCCATCCAGGCGCCGGAAACGATGCCGACGGCCTCTTCTTCGCGGGCGGTTGCAAACGTCGTGAAGAAGGGATCGTCGTGCAGGTTCTTGATCAGCGGGGTGAGCACGCGATCGGGGACGTAGGGGA
>JAEYTQ010000316.1 GCA_023433965.1 Pseudomonadota bacterium
ATCGGGCTCGTATCGCGGCTTCCGTCGTCGACGAAGATCGCTTCTGCCGGCCCGTCGAGCCGGGACATCACCTGGTCGAGCCGTCGCAACAGCACCGGCAGCACGGCTTCCTCGTTGAACACGGGGATGACGAGGCTGTAGCGGATCAATCTGGAGCTGGCCGCCATGCGAAGGATTCCGGCTGGGTTGCGCGGGCGGAAGTCTAAGAGCCCCTGGTTAAGGCCGCCTTGCCGCGACCGTTAAGGTCTCCGGGGAATGGCTTCGGGTTGCCCCCCGGCAATGCCTTGGGTTGAACCCGGCAATGCCTTGGCCCGGCGCTGGCACCTCGGGACACAATCTACTGCTTGGCCCCTACCATCACGTCGATCGCGCCCTTCACGATCGTCTCCAGCTCCTTGCGCGGCACGCGGGCGCGCGAGCGGATGGCAATGGTGTGGATCGTGGCTGATGCGATCTGCGCCAGCGCGAACGGATCGGCACTCTCCGGCAACTCGCCCTTCTCCTTGGCGCGGCGGAAACAACTGGCAAAGGCCTTGTCGAGCCCGGCGAGACCGTCCAGCACCATGGCGCGGATCTCGGGATCGCCGACGGCTTCGGACGCCGCGGTCACGACCGTGAAGCAACCGCGCGGTCCGGCGTCGCCGGACAAATAAATATCGAGCGCGGCGGCGTAGATGCGCTCCAGCCGCTGACGCAGCGGCATCTCCTCGCGGAAGATCGAGGCCATCGCCGCGGTAGCCTCGTCGCGATAGCGCTGGTAGCTCTTGATGTAGAGCTCGCGCTTGTCGCCGAAGGCGCCGTACAGGCTCGGGCGGTTCATGCCGGTTGCGGCGCTGAGATCGTCGAGCGAAGTCGCCGCGAAACCTTGCTTGCGGAACAGATCGAGCGCCTTGCCGAGGGCAATGTCGGGTTCATAGGCGCGCGGGCGGCCGCGGCGCTTAGGTTGGCCGCGGCGGTCGGGCTCACTGGCAGCAGCTGGCGGCTTTGATTTTTGTACCATCTCGCAAATAATCCTTGACCGCATCCATATTATGCAAGATGGTACAAAAATCAATCTGGCCAGGTTGAGCAACACCCAAAGAGGAAATGCCCAAGGAGGCTACAGATGGATCTCTATTTCTCGCCGCTTGCCTGCTCGATGGCGACACGCGTCGCGCTGTACGAAGCCGGCGCCGAGGCGAATTACCTCGAAGTCGATCCGCCGACCAAGCAGGTTCTGAACGACGGCTCCGACTTTCGCACGGTCAATCCGATCGGCCTGGTGCCGACGCTGCGCACCGACGAGGGCGTGGTGCTGACCGAGAACGCCGCGATCCTGCAATATGTCGCCGACCGTTATCCGCAATCCGGCCTCGGCGCCAGCCCCGGCATCGCGCGCACCCGGCTGCATCAATGGCTCTGCTTCATCGGCACCGAGCTGCACAAGGGTCTCTTCGTCCCCCTGCTCGACCGCAAGGCGCCGCAGGACGCCAAGGCCTATGCGCTGGAAAAGAACCTGTCGCGCCTCGACTATCTCGACGACTACCTCGAGGGTCGCGACTTCCTGCTCGACCATTTCAGCGTGGCCGACGCCTATCTCGTCACGGTCGTCAACTGGACCATGGCGACGCCGCCGATAGAGCTCGCGAAATGGCCGAACCTGAAGGCGTACCACGAGCGCCTGCGTCAGCGGCCCTCGATTGCAAGGGCGATCGCCGAGGAGTTCGAGCTGTACAAGGCCGAGCTGGCGCGGAAGAAGGCGGCGGCGTAAGTACGAGGTCGTCATGCCCGGGCCTGGTCCCGGGCATGACGCTGTTCGACCTCGGGACGGCCCGACCCTACCCGTACAGCACCCGCGGAAGCACCGTGACGATGCCGGGCCAGAGCGTCAGCAGCAGCACGAAGCCGACCATGATGATCAGATAAGGCATCGTCACGCGCGCGATGTAGGCGAGGCTGTCGTCGGTGAGGCCCTGGATGACGAACAGGTTGAAGCCGACGGGCGGCGTGATCTGCGCCATCTCGACGGCGATCACGAGGAAGATGCCGAACCAGACTTCGTCGAAGCCGGCGCCCTTCACGATCGGCAGCACGATCGGCAGCGTCATCACGATCATCGAGAAGCCATCGAGGAAGCAGCCGAGCACGAGATAGAACACGATCAACGCCACGATCAGCATGAAGGGTGACAGGCCGAGCCCCTTGACGAAAGCGGCCACCGCCTGCGGGATGCCGAGGAACGCGGCGGCATTGCCGAGCATGGAAGCGCCGAGCACGATCAGCGCGATCATCGAGCAGGTCACGACCGAGCCGATCAGGACGTCGCGGATCACTTGCTGCGACATCGCCCCTTGCGCCCAGGCGACGAGCGCCGCGCCGAGCACGCCGACGGCGGCGGCCTCCGACGGCGTCGCGAGCCCGCCATACATCGAGCCGAGCACGCAGATGATCAGGAACAGCGCCGGAGCGAGATCCTTCAGCGCGGCGAAGCGCGCGCTCCACGGCAATTGCGAGAGTTTTGTTTCCGTCTCAGGCACCATCGCGGGTCTGAGACTCGTGTGCAGCATCACCCACGCCATGAAGGTGACGGCCAGCAAAAATCCGGGCAGCACGCCGGCGGTGAACAGCTTCAGGATCGAGACATCGCCGAGCACGCCGTAGATGATCAGGATGTTGGCCGGCGGAATCAGAAAACCGAGCGTGCCGGCGCCGGCGAGCGAGCCGATCGCGATGTCGCGGGAATAGCCGCGGCGCGTCAGCTCGCTGAGCGACATGCGGCCGATCACCTGCGTGGTCGCGGCCGACGAACCCGAGATCGCCG